>JBBSNU010000001.1:0-59586 GCA_038260455.1 Chroococcales cyanobacterium
CTTAGCAACTTAATTGATTGCCAAGTTCCAGATATTCAACATACAGGCTCTAAATACGAATACGCTGTAGAATGTCCCCGGCATAAAACATTAAAGAAGCGTTTAGAAGCTTTGGCAAAAGTTGCTGAACTTGATTTAGAAGGGATGCCTTTTAGAAGATGAGCCGGAAAATGCGATCGCTCCAAACGTTTAAGGTACACAGGGTTAGGGCTACTGTACGCAGATGGTTACAACAAATCGAACTCTCTCTTGGGCGATCGCTCTCTGGACTGGCGATCGAGTTCGAGGAATGGGCGATCGCACGTCAAAGCTCTCTTGCTTAGCAAAAATGTTGAACGAACCAAAAAATAATTAGATACACGAAAAAACTTGAAGAGTTGCAAGAGTGTATATTTCAGATATATGTCAAAATAGCACTTGACGGTTTCAGTGTTAAGATAATTTTCTAGTAACTTTTTATACAAATTCCCTAGAGGTACTGTGATGAGTAAGTTGGTCGTGTTGAGTTTTGGTAATGGCGATTGCGTGGCAGGAGTTCAGAGTGTTACTTTACAGGTATGGCAAAATGGGAATATTTGGCTGACCAAATCTGTTGGGAGTTTGCCACCAGCGCCGGAGATTTCTCAACTTTATACTAATTGGCAGTCAAGTTATCGCCGTCAGATGGAATTGAACTTTCGACGCGAAGAATCAAATAATCCCAAGATGGGATCGAAGTCTCGACTAGAACCAAAATTAGGAGTTACTAACTATTCTAAATTGGATATTAATGATGCGGGTGAGGATTTAAAGGCGCGCATGAATGAATGGTTGAAATCCCCTAGCTTTACCCGCATCCGAGACCGGTTACTGATGACAGTCAGGCAAGATGATGAAGAAATCAGGTTCATCGTTCAAACTGACAATTCGCAACTAAGGCTGTTACCTTGGCACTTGTGGGAGTTTTTCGATGACCATCCTAACGCAGAAGTAGCTTTAAGCCCCCTGGAATTCGATCGCCCTTTGAGAGATAGAGTGATTCCCAGAACAGAGGGTCGGATTTTGGCAATTCTTGGCGATAGTACGGGAATTGACATAGAAAGCGATCGCGAAGAGTTGAAAAAATTGCCGATTCAAACAGTCTTTCTTGCAGAAAAGTCACGGACAGAAGTGAATGACAAACTTTTGGATAGCCAAGGATGGGACATTCTTTTCTTCGCTGGCCATAGCGTGACAGAAGCTTCGGGGAAAAAAGGGGAATTTTTTATTAACCGCACCGAATCTTTAAATATTTCTAAATTTAAGAATACTTTAAAAAAAGTTATCAGAAAAGGGTTGAAATTGGCAATTTTTAACTCTTGCGACGGGTTAGGAATAGCTTCTGAGTTAGCATCCTTAAATATTCCTAATATAATTGTAATGCGCGAGCCAGTGCCGGATTTGGTAGCTCAAGCATTTTTAAAGTATTTTTTAGAGGCTTTTTCACACCCGAAACCTTTGTATTTAGCAGTACGAGAAGCACGGGAAAAATTGGAAGGTTTGGAGTATGACTCTCCTTGTGCTAGTTGGTTGCCAGTCATTTTTCAGAATCCGGCTGAGGAACCAGTGAGTTGGCAAGAACTTTCTGGAATTAAATCTGAATGCTCGCAAGTTGTTCAGCCGTCGTTGGCAATAGTAGTTTGTCCATATTGCAAGTATGAAAATCCTGTAAATATTATTTTTTGTGAACAGTGTGGTTCTCAACTAAAATAATAGACATTAATAGAATAGAATAGCCTGTTTTGGGCAGGCTATATGGTCTGCTCCACAAGAATTATTCGAGATGTCTAATGTTAATTGCGCTCGCTGCGTTTTACTATCCACAAACTTCAGCAGAAATCTGATATTATACCGATTGTCAAAATTTATGCAACATTATCCGTAGGGTGCGGATTCATCGACAATCCTCAAGAAAGAACGATAATCTCACAGAGCCGCACCTTACACAATCGTTGAATAAAAAAATCCTAAATCGTTGTGTAACAAGACTTTTTATCAATGATATTAATTAGACTAAATTTCGACTTCAATTGCTTGAAAAGCTTGTTTAATACCTTGAGCTAAGCCCATTTTTTGCTGTAAACCATAAAGCTCAATCGCTTTGCGATATGCTGACCACAGGGCGCGAAAATTTTCCACCTCGCCATTGCCAGTTTTTATATTGAGCAACACCCAGCCTAAATTATGATGTGCCTCGGCATAGTCTGGTCTTAGCTGAATGGCTTTTTCCAAATATGACCGCGCTGGCAACCACTGTCCCTGTCGCGCCAACAATGTACCTAAACGTAATTGTGTAAAGGCATCAGGCAGAAATTTCTGATGGCAAGCTTCATAGGCT
This sequence comes from Chroococcales cyanobacterium, assembly GCA_038260455.1. Taxonomy (GTDB): domain Bacteria; phylum Cyanobacteriota; class Cyanobacteriia; order Cyanobacteriales; family Microcoleaceae; genus Microcoleus. Next base: position 2,357 of record JBBSNU010000001.1, read on the forward strand.
TTGATAGCCCCAGTAATATTTTCTGTATGTTCGCAAACAATTCCTAAATCCCCAAATATCCAGACAGGGGCTTGTGCTTGGCGCGACGCTTTTTCAAAATTCGGAATAGCATCAGTCCACAGCCCTTGCAAGGCTTGCTTCCAACCTATAAATCCCCAGGCAAAACTACTATCAGGAACTTGAATAATAAACTCTTGAAGGCATCGCTCGACATCGCGAGCTTCTTGGGTGACTACTATTCTATATAGGGCGATAGTTAGGCAAGGATATGCCCAGCGTAGCAGTTCGCGATCGCTCTGAAAATTAGCTTGCTTTGCCTTGGAAATAGCTGGTCTAGCATGACCGATCGCTGTTTTCCAGTCTTTTTGATGCACGGCGATCCATCCTTTCATTCCCAGTACAAAAGCTGATGTGCGCTTGATTTTAGTAAGGTGATCGACTGCATCTTCTGCTTCGAGTTGAATGGCGCGCGAGACTGCAATGTCTGCTTGCTGCCAATTCTCTGTCTTGCCTAAAGCCCATGCTAAATTAGCTTGTATCCAAGCCTCGTGAGAGCAAAGGTTAGCTGCTTGCTGCAACTGTCTGACGGCTTCTGACCAATTTGATTTGCGACAGTTGATCAGGCCCAGCACTCCATAGCCCCTGCCATCGTTGGGTTTCAGTTGAATGGCTTTCTGTGCCGTAACTTCTGCCTGAGAGTCATTGAGGTGAATCAAAACTAGGGACAATTCTACGGCTGCATCACCGTTGTTAGGTTCGTCAGTCAGACATTTTTCGTAAGCTTGGACGGCTTCGGCTAATTTTCCTTGTTTCACTAAATCGTGCGATCGCCTGTGCAGGGGTGAAACAAAGTGACCTTTGAGCGCATCAATGAGTTGATCGGCAGTTTGAAATCTCTCCTCTACCCTCATTCTCATTCCGGTTAAAATTACCTGTTCAGTTAAAGCACTAATATCAGGTCGCAATTTTCGAGGTGAAGTGAGGGTTTCTGAGGATACTCGATCGGTAGCAGCGGCTGGTGGCTCCCCAGTTAATAATTCATACATTGAGGCACACAAAGCATAAAAGTCTGTAGCCGGATAGCGTTTACCTTTTGCTGAATACTGTTCAAGAGGAGCATATCCAGGAGTTAGCAACTGCGTCATATTAGTAGTTTGATTAGCAATAAACTCTCTAGTAGCACCAAAATCAATCAAAACCGCTCTATTTTGATTGTCGATGATAATATTCTCTGGCTTAATATCCCTATGTAATAGATTTTGCAAATGCACAACTTTTAAGGCTTCAGCTACTTCAATTATATAGCGTTTTACCCGTTCTTCTGATAAAGGTTTTTCATCTTTCCATAGCTGATGTAATGATTTGCCCGAAATAAATTCCATAATTATATAAGCAGTATTATTCTCTTCAAACCAGTCGTACACCTTAGCAATATTAGGGTGGATACATTTCGATAAATATTTAGCTTCAAGCTGAAATTTGCTGAGTTGCTGTTTCCGCTCTGGAGGAAGAATAGAACTTGACCAAGTAATACTTGTGCCTTGTCTTAGTGATTTTTCTGGCCACAGTTCTTTGATAGCAACCTCTCGCGAATTTGTCGAGTCAGTACCTTTATAAGTAATGCCAAATCCCCCTTCTCCCAAAGTTTTTTCTATCCTGTAACGCCCCTGTTTTAGTAATGCGCCAGCAGACAAATGATAGGTAGATGAATTGTTAGTGCTAGAAGTAAAATTCAGACTAAAACCACAGGCTGTACAGCTAATTGTACTGTCGGAGTTTTCTGTCATGCAGGCTGGGCAGATAATAGTAGACATTGTAGTTACCTCATGTAAAATTTCAAGTATCTTGGAAGCGGAAGCGAACTTTACCAAAAGCAATCTCATCCCCTGAAGTTAAAGTTTGAGGTGCAGTGATTTTTGGGCCGAATCTTTTCTCTCCATTCCGTTTGATGAAGGTTCCGTTGGTTGAATCTAAATCTATGATATTCCACCTTCCCTCCTCTTGATAAATTCCTGCGTGTTCGGCGGATACTGTCTCATCACCAGAAAAACCAGCAAAATTAATATTTACGGCTTCTGAACATACATCAATTCTCCCTATGATTAATCGGTTTTTATCTAAGACAAATTCTCGGACATGATTTAGAGATTGTACATAAATCAATTTGGCGGTTGCACCGCTTCCACCGCTTCCTCTTAAAGCTTGAATGAGTTGATCGGCAGTTTGAAATCTTTCCTCTACCTTCATTCTCATTCCCGTTAAAATGACTTGTTCAATTAAAGGATCAAGCCCAGGAAGTAACTGTCGGGGCGAGACGAGGGTATCTGTGTGAATTCTCTCTGTTGCCTCTGGGGGAAGTTCACCTGTTAGCACTTCATACATTGAGGCACAGAGAGCATAAATATCTGTGGCTGCATAGCGTTTACTTTTATAGCTATATTGTTCCAGGGGAGCGTATCCTCGTGTCAGGGTGACGCTCATTTGTCTGGTTTGTCCGGCAATAAACTCTTTGGTAGCGCCAAAATCAATGAGAATTGCTCTATCTTGTCGATCGATAATGATATTGTCTGGTTTGATGTCTCGGTGCAGCAAATTAGCCCCGTGAATCACTCTCAGAGCTTCTGCTAGTTGAATCAAGTAGCGTTTGACTCGTTCTTTCGGTAGAGTCCCCTCTTCTTCAATAATTGTTGAGAGCGGTTTTCCGGCAATAAAATCCATTACCACATAGGCGGTATTATTTTCTTGAAATGAGTCATAAACCCTCACGATGTTTGGGTGTATGCACTTAGATAAACACTCGGCTTCTGTTGCTACTTTCTTCAGTTGCTCATCTCGGCTTTTGGGAGTAGTTGTGTGCGGCCAAACAACTGTTGTTCCTTGTCGGCTGGCTTTTTCTGGCCAATTTTCTTTGATAGCCACATTCCGGGAATTAACTAAGTCCACTCCCCCGTAGGTGATGCCAAATCCACCTTCACCAATGATTTTTTCAACGCGGTATTTCCCTTGCAGGAGCAAACTGCCAGCAGGTAAATGATAGGTAGGTGATTGCAGTATTAAGGGTGCACCGCAAGTTATACACATTGTTGCGGTGCTCTGATTCTCCTGGGAACAAAACGGACAGATAATTGACATTGCTGGTATCTACTCCGGCTAATTTTAGTAACTATTTTCTGGATTACAATGAAGTTGTAATGCTAAAAGTGTGGCGTTATCGGGCGCTCCTCCTTTGAGAACGCGATCGATAGTTTCATCAACGGCTGTTTGTAATATCGACTCTTGGGCAAAAATTCCCGCCAGTTCGTCTTTATCAACTAAATCCCAGACTCCATCCGAACATAAAAGCAAGATATCCCCATCTTCTAAGAGCATAGATAAGCCTTCGCTAGAACGGCTTAAATCTTGAACGTAGCCGTTGCTTAATCGGCGCTTTGAACCGATCGATTTAGTGAGAACGTTGCGATCTGGGTGATCTAGACTCTCTTCATAGGTGATTTCACCGCTCGCAACGAGCATGGCGACAAGTGAGTGGTCTTCGCTTAACTGCTGCAATTCTTTGTTTCTTACCAGGTAAATGCGACTATCTCCGACGTGAGCTATCATTAAGTCTCGCCCGACTGCTAGAACTATACTTAATGTAGTTCCTCCATCGCGCACGTTAGTGGCTACGGATTCATTGGCTTTTTGGACTAATGAAAGCAGCCATTCTGACTTTTGCTCTACAGTTTTGAACTCAGCAGATATAGGTTCTTCTAAGGTGGTTTCGACTGCTAATTTGCTAGCAACTTCGCCTTGAGACATACCACCCATGCCATCGGCAACAACTCCCAAAATCAAGGATTCGGAATTGCTTAATTGCACTTGTCTAATGCCATAGCTATCTTCGTTTTGAAGGCGGCTAGTTGATAGTCCGACTGTTGAACGGCTGGCGACATTCCACTCGATTCTTTTAGTAGGGAATGACTGGCGAGTTTCCACTAACAGGCTTAAGAGTTGAGAGAGAGAAAAGCGCTCTTCTGGGATGGGAGAGAGAGAAATTTTGAGCAGTTGATAAATCCGGGGAATCGGTTGAATATTGATGTCTAATTTGTTGTCGCGGGGTAGGGGTTGTTTGTGAATGGATTGATACAACAAGGCTCCGATCGCATAGCTACTCATTGATTCGTGGACGGGATGGGTACCTATGGCAAGTTCGGGGGCGCAGTAGTTTCCCGACAAACCCGATCGCATTTGTTCGCCGATCGCGTAAACTCCTGTTAAGTCAAAAAATTTGATCGGAGTTCCCATTTGAATCAGTTGGGGGAGGATGTGGACAACACACCAACCTTTCTGGTATATATATCGAAAAAATTGGCAGACTTGGCTGCTGAGATATAATGAGGATTCTAGAGAATTATCTCCGGCCAGCCAAGCTTCTAATGTTGAGCTTTCTTCTGGAAGATAGCTTAAAAGGATAAGTTTGTGCTCATCACCCGTTTCAGAAATTATGTCCTTTTGTGGATGGTATTCCTCATCTAAATACTCTGATTTTGCCTCGGTTACTTCCTCAGCAGCATCCGGTTCATCCCTCGGTGTTTCGCACTTGGGATCAGATTCATCGGGAAATTTCTCGGCTTCGTCTGCTACGGAATTAAGAGATTCATCATTAATAGATTGTTCTGAACCTGCTACTACATCAGGATCTAGATTCTTAGGTTCATCTGGCTTTGCTAGTGAATCATTAGCTTGATGATTATTGGCTGCATCTGTCTCTGCTACTAAATCATGAACTTGATGATTATTGGCTGCATCTAAAATTGGTGGGCGGTTTTTATCGCTTTCTTCTTGCTGCAAAGGAGGCCGAAAATCTATAACTACCGACTCTTTTGTGGTATGAGCCAGCAGTTCGCCTATCATTTTGTATTCTTTTAAATCCTCCCGCAATTTGAGTTCTCGACTTAGCCCGCCCTCAGTGGAGCCGACGCGCAGCAAACCTAATTTTCCAGGTTCCGAACTGTCGCTTTTAGGAGAAATATTCACTTGAAAGTAGTAAATACTTGGTGTCAGTTGACCTAGATACAAGAGAATTTCTACTTGATGGTTTTCTATCTGAATGATGCCTTTTTCTTGAATCACAAGATCAGTGTTCATATTAATCTGTAAGTAGGTAATGATTTTTGATTGTTTGCGGTCAGTGTTTGGAGATTTACCTACCCTTTTGGGGGGTAGGTAAGTTTTGCAGGATAGTTCTAGACGCAGAACCTAATTATGTAGGGTGCAATCTAAGCACCTTACTGCTATCAGTAGCGTTTAAAACTACTTTTTGCGTAAGTTGAGCAGGAGCTAATTAGGGACTTTGAAAGAGGAATTTAATTTTGGCGATCGCAATTTCATCTCCACTATTTAAAACTTCAGGGATCGTAATCCTTGCACCGAAGCGAGACTCACCGGAACGTTTAATGAAAATACTGTTAACAGAACCGAGATCCTTAATTTTCCAAACCCCTCCTTCTAGATAAATTTCCCCATGCTGGCGCGAAATTGTTTCGTCACCGGGGAACCCTTCTAAATCAATGTCAACAGGGCCGCTATCTGGGTCAAACTTGCCGATAAGCATATTGCTGCCATCAAGGGGAAACTCTGATGTCGGAGCACCGGCTTGTTTACAAATGAGTTTGGCGGTTGCTGCTGAGGTGGGGAAAGTAGGAGCTGGATAGTTAGGTTGCGGTGCAGGTTGCGGTGTAAAAATTGGTTCTGGAGACTGAACTACAGTGGGCGCTGTGGGTTCCGGCGATCCGGATGCGGTGCTGAGTTCGTAGCCGCAAGCATCGCAGAATTCTGCATCGCTTGGGTTTTCATAATGACAGGCGGGACAGGTAATAGCCATTGAGATTGCTCCTTTGTTTGAGAATAAATAAATTTGATTTTTGGGTTGGTGTTTTGTCGGTTACAAACAGGTAGTAGCACAAAATTGTAGGTGCGTCATGGGATAAAATACTAATTCTTCGTACTATTTTCCAGCATGACGCACCTACAATCTAATTAAAGTGTGACTGGTATTTAGCCGCTTACAAACAGGTAGATTGACCCTAGTAAAAACTATCAATCTAGGTTCCCGATAGCTTGCGAATTTGTTCTTCTGAAAGCTGGTCGTCATTGATATCCCCGCCCATTTTGACGGTTTTACTTTTGGAACCCATTTTGACGGTTTTGCGAGTTCCATCAGAAATTTTGCGGGTTTTTCGCAACTCGTCTTGAGCTTGATTGAGAGATTCAGTCATAGCGTCGTTGCCAATTCTTACCGTCATCCGACGGGCTGTTTCTAGCAGTTCTTCAGCTTTTTGAGGATTGCTCTCGGCAACGCGCGTAGCCTGATTAACGAGTTGGGAAATGTTGGACTGCTGTACATAACTCATGACTTCTGGATCTACTTGGGCGGCAACTTGTCCGGTGACAAATTGTACGAGTAGATTTTCTGGTGGCAATTCGCCGCGCCGATTTTGTCCTGGAACATCGTAGGTTAAGCCCATTTGGGCAATTCTGACGCGGGATGCGGCGCGACTTTCGATGCTGAATTCTAAGATGAAAATAGTCTCATCATTCGCTACAGCATTGCCCAAGGGATAGGGTTCTTGAGTTAGGGGAAATTCGGCTAGAGTCGGATAGACGCGGACGATGCGAGTTAGTTTTACGCCTTTAACTGTTTTGATGGTTAAGGCTAAGTTGGTGATAACTTCTTTTTTTGCTTCGCTGAATTCCTGAATGATTGTATCCGGAAGATTGGTGATGGAAACTGCTGTGCCACCATGATTTTGTTCCGCCACAATGTGCATTTGAGATCCACCCGTCGTATCACTGAGATGGTTAAGTAAATCTTCGTTAAATTCTCCGACTCCTAATGCTGTAATAGGAACATTGTTGGTGGCAAATTCGCTGGCGATCGCTCTGCATACATCTTCGTCAAAGGTTTGACCGTCGGTGAACAGCACGGTGCGCCGGATGGTCATGTTTTGCCCCGATAGCAAGCTTAACGCGCCCCGCAAACCCAATCCCATGCGCGTGCCGCCGGAAAATTCTCGCAAGCGTTCGATCGCACTTTCTAACTGACTGATTTGAGTAGCTGGTGTGAGTCCGATAATCGTAGAAGCTGAGTCATCAAACTGGACAATGGCAATGCGATCGCTCGCCCCAAGTTTGCCAGAGTGAATCAGTCTCTTTAGGGACTCCATCACAATGTCAATCTTGGTTCGCCCACCGGTGACTCCCATATACTCTTGACCGTCTACCGTAAATGTTTGACCAGTAGGTACGGACTCGCCCACTACGACTTCGTACATGGAACCGCTGGTATCAATCAGAAAAACAAAAGTTGTGGATGGGCGCGTATTTGCTACTTCTTTTGTCGGTCGCAGCTTCAGCATTACAAACAGTTTTTGTTCGGCTGCATCGCAGGGCAAAAATTCTCGGTGGGGTGCAATTTGGACATTCAGCATTGTGTTGTTATCCTTGTGAAAATTATCTCACGATATTTGAAAATTGTTCCGATTCTTAACAAAAATTTAGGGGTGGTAACATTCCCCAAGTGGGTGCTATATCTGCCAAGTCTGGGGGAATGAGACCAGGCAGTTCTTGATTTCCTGTTTCTTGCAACTCGGCAATATTGGATTGTATGGCCAGGGGTAAATCAAGGGCGATCGCACTGGCTCGATACCCCTCTTTGATATCTAGAATCCAAGCTTGAATAATCTGATTGAGGTGGCAATCATTTATTTTACATTGACTTTGGTTTTGCAAGTTTGTTCGCATACTCTCTCGAAATTCTGGGGTGAACACTAGCTCTGGGTTGTTTTCCTGCGGGCTAGTCAGGCTTAAACTATATAGATACTCCTCGTTAGGGTTTTGGGAACCTTTTACTTTGAGAGCAATTGTGTATTTAACCACCCTTACCCCCATCTATAGAGTTTTCCGTAGCTGTTTTTACTTCAATCATTACCTCTCCTACTTTTCGCCGATCGCCATTGGCTAGTTCGTGCCTCAAGATTTTCATGCCTTTTAGTTTTTGCATTTGCTCGTCAAATTCCATAACAATTTTTCCTGATTCTAAGTAAACCTTTGCTGTTACAGGTGGGTATCCTTGGTCTTTTCGCAGGTAGATATGTGCATCTTCTGAACTCCCTAAAATAATAGGTTGAGTCCCTAGGTTAATATTGGTTTGCTCTGTTGGTGTCCAATGCACGATCAGCCATGCTCTGCGGCTCAAGTCTTCAATTAAGGCGATCGCCAAGCCAATGAAAAAGCCGACTATCGCAGCACCGACGAGTCGCCCTACCAGATCTCCCGAAACGGCGGAAACTAATAAGAAACCGATCGCCCCCGCAGTACCGCCGATCGCTCCTGCTTGTAAAGCGCGGTTTTTCTGGAGGTTGGGGACAAAGAAGGACATCCCCCCACCTAGGAGGGTGCCTAAGATAGCCCAGCCGACGATTCTGCCGCCGAGGGTGAGAATGGGGATGCCTGCAACTGGTAAAAATAAGAGTTGACCGATCGCCCCTGCTGCAAGTCCGGCCGCTAGGCTGCCCCCTGTACCGATACTTCCCTCACTAAGTGTGAGCAGGCGGCGGCGCAGGTAATGGTTTTGACCGGCGATCAGAGCTAAGGAAGTGCCGATCGCTAACAGGGCCGTCCATCCGCCAATTCGCAGCACAGAATAGAGCAAGCTGTAATCGCCTGTGGGCCCCGATTCCACGAGTTGGTTGCTGTAAATGGCTTGTTCTGCTTGGCGAAACGCTCGATCGAAGTCCCCAGAGTTGGCGTAGAAGACAAGGGATCGATTGCCGGTAAGCTGGGTGAGAAAGTTGGTGTTGGCATCCCCAGTAGCGACAGCAACTAGGTTGATACCTTGAGCTTTGGCTGATTGTCCTGCTGTTAGGGTTGTTCCCGCATTGCTTGGTTCTCCGTCAGTAAATAGCAGAATGTTGCGCGGCTTGGAGGTTGACTGTAGTTCTCGTGCTGCTGCTTCGATGGCGATGTCCATCCTGGTGCCGCCGCCGTCAGACAGTTGGGCGATCGCGCGATCGAGCATTAATTTATTGCCTGTTAGACTGGCACCAATTTGAACGTTGCTGCCAAATCCGACGACGGCGAGGCGATTCTCTGAGAGGTTTTGTCGCTGTAGGAAGGCTTGAGCGGCTGATTTGACTTCTTGCAGTTTATTTTTTTCATCCATGCTGCCGGAACAGTCGATTAATAGGACGATCGCTTGGGGCGATGAACTGGAAGGTGCAAGTTTAGTTAGTGCTAGGAAAGCTTCACCCAATAATGTTGCGGCACCAAGGCAACCGACTGCTCCGTAAAGACCAAAGAGTATTGGTTTGCTGAGTTTCTGCCTTAATTGTCCGAAAATATTTTGCACAGTCAAATCTCCTTATAGTTCCTAATGTCAGATATCACTTTTATTCACCTATGGACTATCTCTTATCATGGGAAAAATTGTAGAGGCATCAGGTGAACCGATAAATCGCCAGTGCCAAGGTTCAAACATAACGCCTTGGGAATTATTTAGAGGAAAAGACATTTCAAATCCATATTCTTTTGCGTGTTGATTAAGCCAACGATAGGCATCACTATCGACAAAAGCATTTGTAATATCTTGTTTGGGAAACCGACCATCACTTAGATCTACAGCGTAACCCGTATGATGTTCGCTGTAGCCGGCAGGAGCGCTGACTTTTGCAGCAGCTTCATCAGATCCTAGACGTGCCATCTGCTCGTTAAATAAAAGTTTTTGTCGCTCAACGGTACGAAAACCTGAGACAGGAATAATCCAGACTCCTTCATCACGAGCAACGTAGATAAGCTTCATCAGTGCTTTTGCAGCTTCCTGATCCAGGTACTCGAATCGCTGATATTGCTGCTGAGCGTAACTGGCTATGAGAATCAGGTGATTCTGAGGGGCTTCTTGATAATATAAATGACCCATCAAAGAGCGAGTCAAATTAGTCGGTTGCTGAACTGAAGCTAAAGCAGGTGCAGAGGAAGGAGAAATCGCAGGTAAGGTAGGTGGAGATGCTTGAACTGTGTTTGACAATCTAGCTCCAGAAATTTCTTTGAAATCTTTGGGGAAATTTGATTGTAGGATCAGCCCTATTGCAAATGTGGTAGTAACGATGATCGTAATTACAGTAATTACAAGAGTTGCGAACGAAATCATCTTTAGTAATACTCTAGTATTGCGAGGTTTTTTCATGTTTTTTTATGTGCAAAGGTTCATTCAACATTTTCTACTTTCCATTTATTTCCATCTAATCTAAAATAAAAGCGATAATCTTTTGTTTCTGACCCGCTTTTTTCTTGCTGAACTTCACCATTAACGTATAACACTAGGTCTTCGGTAATATTGACATTGATTTGAGCTTTGTCAGATGATGATGAAAAATTATTCGAGGCGTTAACTTGAGATTTGTTGTATTGATAATAAGCATTGTTGTCGCGCATCCATTTAATAGCACCGATAGTTTTGATATAGCGATCGCCAATGGTTAAACTAGCAGCCAATTCCTCATCATAGGGAGGAGCAAATAGCCGTTTTTTAGCATTTAGCGAGTTTTGAACGAGTTGAACAGCTTCCTTTTCACTCAATCCTGTTACTGGGGATGAAGCAGCAGGAGACTCAGAACGAGATTCTGAGGATGAAGGTTTAGACTGTGGGGGAACAGAAGTAGGTGAAGGTATAGAACTTGAAACTGCTTCCAAACTTCCGAAACTCATTTGTAAGCTAAAACTGCTAGAACCTTTAGGTACAGAAATCTGAACGATGTATTTCCCATCCTGAGTTAAATTGTTCTTGGTGATTATATTTTTCGTGGCTATTATATTTTTCGTGTTTAGAAGTTGGGTATCAGGGGCATAAACCCAAATGCAAATATCGTCTGTAGGTCGATAACTTAACTGCTGATTTGATTTTGCTTCAAAAACATATCCGATGTATTGTCCAGGGATAGCTTGGGGCGATTCTTGAAAAGTTTCAGTTGCTGCACTAAGTGAGATTTGCTTCACATTGTTACTATCTAAACTTTCTGTCGGCTTTTCTGGACAATCCCCAGATGAGCTTCCAGGTAAAGTTAATCTTGAGGGTAAAATACTTGATACTTGTTGACAACCACTGGCTGCTAGCAGTGCGAAACAGATTAATGCTTTTGAGCAATAGTGATATATGTTCATGGAAGTTTCATTGTGCATCATGCGTTGATTAACTGTTATGCGTTCATAAATTATTCTGGCGTTTAATTTCGTTAATTTGCCAAATTCTTGTAAATCAATGAGAATTTTAAAAAAATCGAAATAGATTTTTTCAATAAAGCTTAGCCCCGTTTTATCTAACTTCAATACTAAATATGTAGCTAGCATCACTCGTGGCAGAAACTTCAATTGCGTAATCTCCGCGACTCGGCAGTCGTCTTTGCCATTGCGAATTGCCATTGTTAGCCCTCCCAATTATTTGCCCGTCTGGATCGATCACCGCTATATCAACACTGCCTTTTTGAATTTGAACCGACATAGATTGTCCGCCGATGCACCAGAGCAAGTAACGCTTCCGCTGCGCGGGTGTGATACTGCCTTGAATAGAGCCTCCTGTACTACCTTTGTTGAATTTAACTCGCTCGGTTTCGACTGAAATTTGTGAAGATTTATTGAACACTCTTGTAGGAGGTGCTATGCTTGCACCGCTAGTTTCAGAATTCAAAATATCCCTAAACTCTATGGCTCTTTGTTTGCTGATAAATGAGGCTACTTGAATAGCTTGTGTTCCGGTATCTTTTCTTTTTTTGGATAAAGCATCGTTGCAAAAACGCGATCGCGCTAGCTGTAAATTTGCTTCGCTATCGGGCAAATAAACAGGATAAAAATCAACTGGATAATCATTAGGGTTTGCAGGTAAAGGATCGCCGCAACTAGACATGGGGAACTTGTAGTTAGCAATTTGTTCTGATGAAGGCTTAGAAACACTTGATGAAGCGTTCGCTGAGCTATTAGTCGCCCGTGAAGGTGTCGTTACAGTTGCTGAGGAACTAGGAGGACTCGTGGGTGATGGCGAAACAACATCTAAACCCATCGCTATATCGAAAGTAGTAGACCCTTGAGGTGCTGATACTTGAATTGTGTATTTCCCACTGTTGGGTAAAAATCCACTATTTAAGAGCTGGTTATCAGGCGTAAAAACCCAGATACAAATAGCATTAGTCGTATGATAATTTAGCTTTTGACCAGCCTTACCTTCAAAGGTATAACCCACTGATTTACTTTGATTTGCGATTTTTGATTCTGTTAGCATTTGATTTTTTAGCACAATTGATTTGACATCGCTAGGATCTAATGAATTTTCTGGCTTGGCGGGACAATTGTTTGAAATAGGCTCTACTTTTGCTCCCGAAATTTGAGAGTTAGCCGTACATCCATAGATCATTAAAAGAGTCAGACAAAAGTAGAGTGTTTTCATAAAATTTAGGCACTTTTTACTTGACTTCAATTGCGTTTAAGCAGTAAAGGTTATTGATTCCTAAGCTTGAGCCTCTCGCTTCAAATATTCGGCCCACAGCCAGAATGGTAAAACACCGCCGACAGCTATCACAACTAAGACAGCTAGCAGCATAGTCATGCGGGTATTCAAGGGAAGCGATCGCCCAAACACAGTAATCGTATAAGACGCTGGTGCTGATTTGACCGATTGGATAACCACCTGAACGTCATGCTTAGAACCGCGTTCAGCATTCGGTTGGTTATAGCTGATTTGATACTCGCCCAAAAGCGCATTCAAAAATAACTTAAGTTTGTCGGTAACAGTCTGAGAGTCAGGCGAAAATTCAGCTATGCCGCCTGTCGCCTTGGCAATTGCTGCTAAACTGTCCTGATCTACAAAATCGTCCTCTGGAACTTTGCGATCGCCTTTCCCGACATCGGAAATTTTAGCTGCCCTCCCTAAATTATACTTCTTGCCTAACTCCGCCGGTGTTAAACCGTAGCCCAAAGTATGAATAGTGATTTGATCGTTCTTTTTTAACAGCGATAACAGGCTATTAAAATCCTTGTCTCGATTAGCCTTATTGTGATATCCGTCCGATAAAACAATAATCGATAATCTAGGCTGAGGTTCATTGGAATCTTTTGGCACATAAAAACCAGGATTAGATGATGGATCAGCTAAAAAACGGACGGCCTTACTGAGAGGTTCATAAATGTTAGTAGAAGCACAGGCTATTTCTTTGGGTAGGTAGTCATTCAGGTAGCTAGCCAGTTTGTAATCACCGGCTGACATAAAATTATTCAGCTTGTCAGGTGTGACTGGAAAGCCTTTTTCGCAACTAGGGCCGCCGTCCCCAAAGGGAATAATTGATACTTGCGGCTTCGGACAAGCAACGGTTGAATTTTTAGGGCAGCGATTGGCTAACTCGGTAGTGAATTGTTTAATAGCATCGATAGAACCTGCTTTTCTCGTTGTTCCTCGGCTGTCTTTATTGTTCATGCTGCCACTAAAGTCGAGCAGGACGATAATCCAAGCGGGAGGCGGTACAGCCTCTTCGGGACTTTTCCAATCTTTGCTGCGAAACTCCAGCGGTTTATTGTCCACTATTAAGTTAAAGTCTGTCTCCTGTAAACCTAGTACAGGGCGATCGTTAGCATCTTTAGCTTTAATTCTGACAGTCACACGTTCATTTTCCAGAACAGGAGTGCCAATTATTTCGGCACTTTTTACTTGACCGAAACCGGGACTGCTGAAGGAAAGAGCTAACAGTGCAGACAAGCTAAGCCTGCGGGTCAAGGAAACGATTGTAGTATACAAATCGGTATAATTTTTCTTCATCGGGTCTGTCCTGTTGGAGGGGGTAAAAAGTCAAGATATTGTTGTGTTTGAGAGAAATTGGGTTAGAGGAACTTAGGCGACAGCCATTTACTTCGATAGTGTTGTAAAACTTAGGATTAGGTTTGAGAATAGCTTCGCGAACCTTCACTTCTAAGTCTGCTGCGTGCAGGGGTAGTCCCGGAATTTGGATATTTGCCTTGTCAGCCGAACCGATTTTAATTGTGCCTGTAGCAGGAAGTTGAATAGACAAGCCCTCTTCAATTTGTTCTGATTCGCTATCGCTAACAAATTGGAGTTTTCCCTCCTTTTTATTAATCGTTGGATATTCAGACTTCGACCCACTTGCATCGTAGTAAACATCCCCTGTGTACTCAAAGCCAGAACCTGCTCTCAAAGCGGCCATGTAGCTGGGAGAAGTCGAGATGCTGAACACGAAGCCGAGTAACATTCCTAGAATTGAAAAGCCGATCGGGTCTTCAAGACCTTTGAGTGCTGCTGGGAATTCTCCGATGAATTGCCGCAGGATTTCAAAAATGAGTGCAGCGGCGAGACTGGCGGCAAAACTGGCGATCGTGCTTGTCTGGAATCGTTGCCAGAAACGCTTGGCATCTCCCGCTTCGATGCTGTGCCACCGCCAACTTACCCCCTCAGCAATGCCTGTAGAAGTGCCGATTAGCAGCCAACTGACAATCCTGAGAATTCTCGTGTCAAAGCGAACTTGGGGCAGCAATACAATTTGGGAGATTCCGCCTGCAATTAAGCCTGCTAATATCCCCAAAACGGCAGCAATGGCGATCGGAAATAAAGCTATGCGCCAGCACAATTTAGGTCTAGTTGGGGTACTGACGAAAATTTCAGTAAACACCATTCCAACGGCCAGCGACACAGCGATGCAGGGAAACAAAACAAGTTCGGGAAAAGGCTTCAGCAACCCTAAGTCAGTGAGGAACACTTGACCGAGGTTCCAGCCAATTAAGGCTGATGTAATGCCAGCTAGGATGTAAAAGTATCTTCTCATCATATTTAACCTCTCCCTCCCGGTGGGGTATTAAAATTTTGTGGTGGTGGGTTACTCAGCTTTTTCTTTAGATATTTTCTTAACTCTTGAACCGTAGATTTTTCTGATAACATATATCCTGCGGGCAAAGTTTTTTCAGGATTCTTACTTTGATATTGATATATCGCATTAATCCATTCTGTTTTTGTGGTTTCTTTTGCTTTTACCCCTTTGATAGCATCTGTATAATCAAGATTGATATCTTGAAAAAGCGACTTAAGTTCAAAGATAATTTTTTCTTTATCTAATCCCTCCTCTTTTACAAGTGCATTGACCACCTCTTCATTCATCACTCGACTGGTTTCAGCAAACTTTTTCAAGGCTTCTTCCTCTTTATCTTGCGGTATTGGAGCGACTATATTAGTCTTCCTGTCTTTTCGTGGTTGAGTAGCAGTCTGAGCAGGAAAACTATCTCCTTTAGAATTATCTGATGTAGTAGTAGATTGATTTCTTTCCTGGGAATAAGGTGTTTTTTGAAACAAAGCTTTTCCTCCTAATAAACCGACCATAAATGTCAACAGTATCAGCGGAAATACAATTACAAGTGGCACAAAAATACCTCCTAATTCCATTAACAAAAATAACAATGATTCTGGGAAACTTACTTGCTTTTTGAGGGTCAATCCATAAACATTAGAATTTCGACCTCCATTCGAGACTTCAGAAAAAATTCTTTTGGGTACTTCGCCATAGCCTATTTGATAGAAAAATGCTGCTATTTTGGGAGACTGTAATTTATCAAACAATTCAGCCAACGTCTGATATTGTGTTTGATGCGGATAATACCTGTCTTGCCAATAAACCTTGACATCATTTGCTAACTTTTTCCATTTTTCATCGTGAATTATTTTGCTGTGTAAGTTGGGTAATTGCCTCACTTTAGGATTCATCAAGCTTAAATCATGGTCAATATCTAGAACCACTTGCTGAGAATAAATATGTCTCCACAATCCAGAGGGGAAACTCAATAACCAAACAACATTCTCTAACAACTCTGGTTGCTCAATCAATCTAGGAATAATCAGCTTGACCCCTTGAGTTATTTTGAGGGTAAAATTCTGTGCATTTCCTGCGATTCCGCTGATTGAGCTTTTTATTTCAGATTGAAAAGTCTCAGAAACTTGATAATGATCCTCCTGTTTTCCCCGCTTCTGCATCCAAGAGAGGAACTCTGGTAATGTCTCAGGAAGGACGATCGCCCTTAGCGTCAACAGGCGCACCATCTGAGGGCTGTAAATTCCCTGAGAGCGCGCTTGAGCCGCCCCTTGCGCGTTAAAAATTACTTCCCAGTCGCTATCCTGAACTTGGTTCAGCGCTGTTTCAATTGCTTGCACTTGCTCCAGCTTGACGTTTTCCCGGCTAATCAAACCCTTAATTGCCGATTTAATCTCGTACTCCCCGGTAATGGGGGCAGTATATTGAGGCGTACTGGCGATCGCCCTGTGCAACAATTGCTCAGCTTTTTCACTAGCAGGCTGAATCACCAAAAAACTTCTGGGTTGTTCCAAGGCTTCCGCCTGAAACGCCCAAGCAACAGGTTGACCGTTTTCTCTCCCTTTTTCCATTGCCATTTGATTGACAATAAAGGCTGTACAGGGCTGTTGTACAGAAGGAATAATAACTGGAACATTATTAACCAGTAGATTTTGAAGTTCAGGGGGCAGAGAAATTTGAGGTTGATTCGTGGCTGAACATTCATTCGGCTGCCCCACAACTTTCGTTTCAAAGGGGTTAAAAACAGATATCTTCTTCCCCGGCTGAGAATATATCCAAGCCAAAATCTTCCACAGGTTGCCGACCCCTTCGCACAGAAAATAACGGTACATAGTAGGTTTTCGACCTTTATCATCTCTGCCTCTGATGACGACAGCGATCACTGACCAATCTTGCCCGCCACCCCGCACTTCGCGACCAATGATTGCAGGATCGTCGCTGGAGGCACCCTCAGCAACGGCAAATTCTCGATTGGCGATCGCGCTCTGCACAGAGGCTGGAATAGGGTCAACGGTTTTGTTCATATACTCCCCCACAAATCCGTGCGATACCCACCTGCCGTCGGGAGTCATTTCTGCTTGGATACCAGTGCTAAATTCGTGAATTTTAATGGTTGCTGAATTCATTTTTTTAGTCCTTATCTAATTCTTTGTGCCGTTCGCCTGTGCAAAGCCAATAAATCGGAGCAACTAAGCCAAATGGCCGCCAGCGTTTCGGGTCTTTAATCACAGAACTCGTGCCGTCGCGATCGCGCTTGAGCCTTGTTGAATTTGGTTCTGGATACCTACTCCCCAACATTCCAAAAGCAGAAGTAGTAAAGTAATCTACTTGACCGCCTCCCATTTGTTCCCACCCTTGCAATTTCCTAAAAGTTTGAGGAAAACGAGCTTGCGCTAATACTCTTGGCTTGTGCCGACTCACCCACAATTCACACTGTTCGCACTTCGTCATTACAAAGGCTATGCGCCGTTGGTTGCTGCTAATATCGGTGCGATCTAGAGCCATTAAAAACTTATCCAGACCGTTAGCATACTCAGAATCTTTGCGGTGAGTCGTGCCATCTACGAGCAACATAATTCCCGTTGATCTCACGCAATCTTCTAGGTAGTCTACTAGCAGCGAATCTCCGGTTCTGTGGAGGAGGTCGCTAAAAAATTCACCTGCATAGTCTTTGCAGCTTATGTTTAACTTGACAAGCTGTGGTTGCAAGGTTACTTTTGGCGTTTTCCAGGTAAATTCCCCTTTAAGAACAATACTTAAGGTGTAATCTTTGATATCATCAACACTTGCAAGAGCAGTTGCTTCAAGCTGTAGCCCTTGCTCCAAGATATTTTGAGCTTTAGCAACCAGTTCGTTGGCATCATCGTTAATAGGCGTGACAGTTTGAACAGGACTAGAAGTATTGGCATTGGGCCAATAAGCTAGCGATGCCATGTAAGCAGTTTTGCCAGAAGCGCGATCGCCAATCACTCGAACTTCAGCGCTGCGATCGAGCGGTTCTGAATTACTAGAAGTTTTGGTTTTATTTTGACTTAGCCAATCCAGCATTTACTTGACCTTTCCTTTTGCTTTAGTTGTTTTACCAAGCCAATAAAGAGGCTCAATCATGTTGTAAGGTTGCCAGCGGGGGGCTTCTCTTAAAACTGAGGCCTTGCCTGATTTTCCTTTTTCATCTGTGCGATTTGGTCTGGGGTCAGTTCGGCGTAATACACCAAATGTAGAAATTGCATAGAATCGGAGATTTCGGGGCGCGATTTTATCGCGCAAAATATCTTTTGTTCTGGGGAGATGCAATCCAAATAAGTCTGTTTCTGGGTCAAGTCGTCCGGGCCAAAGTTCCCCTCTTTCACACTTACTCATTGCCACTGCTAGGCGTAAGTCATTGGCGCGATCGTGAGAATCTATTAATTCTATAAACCGACTCATTACTCGGCTATAAAAACTGTCATCTGCTTTGTCCCAAGCCGTTAGGAGAATTAAACACCCTCCTACATCTTTCATTAAACATTCGTTAATAAACTCTTCATAAATATTATCCGATATAGTTGGGTCAGCTATTTTTTCAAATACCTCCCCTGGATAATCTCTAACGTTGAGTTGAAATGACTCTTGATTCGCCAACCAATGTTTTTTGATTTCCAAGTTAAAAGAGTAGTACGGCAAATCATCAACCGTTTGAATTTCTCGCCCAATGACTGTTGGCTCTACAGAGTCTCCCTGACAAATAATATTTTCAGCTAGATCTGCCAACTTTCTCGAATCATCATTTAATGGGACAAGATTAAAATCTTTTGACTTTCCCATTGTTCGTTTTTTGTAGGCTAAGGCAGCTAGATAAGTTGTTTTCCCTGATGCTCTTGGCCCAATAATGCAAATATTTCCCATGATTTTTACTCCTTTACTTGGCTAAAAAGCTCGCTAAATAAATCCAAGGAAGTTCTAATAAAGACCGATTGTGAATGCTAGTAATAAAGCAACGAACTGATAAGCCGGATACAGTTTTATTGATTTGCTCTATTTGTGGTTGTAGGGGTCGAAAGTATCGTTGAAAGACATAGGCATCTCGTTGTTGCCAATTCAACTTAGAGCGGTGAGGAATATACGCTAATTTAGAAACATCCACATCAAAATCACAAAATAGATCTGCTTTATTTAAGCAAATGATTAAATGTCTGACTTGCTTGCAATCGTAGCGAAAAAATTCTACCCACCGATTAAACCTATTACACCATTGCTGTTCAGTAATAAAATCATCAGGATTTACATCTGCACCAGGCTTGATAATTTCTCGATATGGTTCAAGTATTAGCAAAATTCCCTCGCTTTTTAGAATAGTTTCTAAAAAATTATTCCATTCATTTGGGTTTGCTAATTGCCAACTTTTTCGCCATATTTCCCCCGGCGTATCTATCCAATCTAAAGTAATTTGCTTGTGACCACTAGGAATTTCTACTTTAATTTCTAAACTACGATTGTGAGTAGATGACACTGCATCTGTGGCTTTTGTACTCTCTAATTCATTATCATAGAGCATTGCTTTGAGAATTTCATAATCAGGATAAGTAACTTTGACGTAGTTACTTTTTGGGTTGGCTAACTCCATCGCTAAATGGGTTTTGCCGGCAGCACGATCGCCAATATAAATCACCCCCATTGTTATCACCTCCTACTGTGCTAAATAATCTGTTAAAAAAGGTTTAGTTGTTGGCGTATGCGAAGTATTCATCCGCACGATCGCACTTTGTCCACTCGGCAGTGCAGCCAAAGGCCGATTGCTAATCTCCCAAACTCCCAAAACAGGAACTCGTTCGTAGTTGATACTTCTTTGATGGAAGGGACTGGGGCCAACCCCCCCTTGAGCTACAGTCATACTTATCACCTGCCTTTGATATTCACCTAACGGTTTACTCAGCCACTCTGCTGTTTTGTGACTCACTCCTTGTAAAAAGATTTGCGTTCGACAGTTGTTGAGTGCTGGCAGAGTTTTTTCTGGAAATTGGTCTATTGATTGGCACATCAAAAAAATGCTTGCTTTCGCATTGCGGCCAATGGCCGTTAGTTCTTCATAGTTAATATTTTCCAATCTAGGAGCTTCATCGCAGATGATATAAGTCGGAGTCCAGCTATGACTGGGATTTTTCATCCGGCGGTACATCACATTCATCACATAGGTAATCATCACCGCTGCCAAAGCAGAGCCAAATTTTCCGTCTGCTAGCGATTGACCAACTACTAAAGCGATCCGAGAAGTGCCATTCAAAGCTTTTAATAGAAAAATTCCGCTGGCACCGTCGCAAATTTTTCTCACTCTTGGGTCTTTGAAAGGACTGAGTTTATTTTGTAAAAAGCTAATATCTAGCCCAAATCTGCTATCGGGAAGAGTTAGATAAGAATAAAGGTCTGAACCCCACTGAGAATTAGCTTGCGGTAAATTATCTAACAAACCTTGCACGGCATCTCTGTCCATAATAAGAGCAGATAAATCGCTTGGGTCAAGTTTGATTAAATTTTGTCGTCTCGCTTCCACAACAACTCCTAAAATGGCACTCAGCCACAGGATGTCTCGCTTCCAAAAAGCAGAGTTCGGGTCTGTGTCGTTAAATTGGCCGTAGAGTGCTTGGGCGATCGCCCTAATTTCGTTCTCAGTCCCAAATTTTTCCAACTCCTCCAAAAAGTTCCAAACAACTAAGTTTTTAGTCCCGCTCAAGTCCCAACAAACTAACTTTGACCCCGCACTGCGAGCCATCCCCGAAAGGCGATCGCCCAAAAAACCCGCAGCATCAACGCAAACCAGATTACCCTTAGACATCAAGTTACCAGCAGACTTCAACAGCAGTTCCGTTTTACCTGAACCCGTTGCCCCCGCAATCAAAACGTGTTGATGTAAAGACTCGTTAGGAATCCAAAGGTCAGTTGTCAATCTAGCTTGACCGCGCCTAAAATTTACATAATTACCCAGCCAAAAATCACCATTTTTACCATCACCATGTGCTAAATTTTTTACTTCTTTGCTACTGGCTGTTTGCGAATAATCAAAAAGCTCTTGATATCTCACAGAAGGTTTAAGAGACTCCCCCGGGCCAATAATTAGAAGAGCTTTACTATTGGCAGCAGCACCGACGGACTTGAAACTTTCATGAAATATCCAGCCGAACATTTTGAAAATTTGTCTGGCAAAAAACCCTAAAACTTTCAGGTAGAGTTGGATTATCCACCAAAAAACACCAAAAAGAAATTGCTCCATTTTATGTTCCTTTAGCAATGCAGCGCGATCGGACTAGATAGATGCAGATGGTGGCTGGGCTGTTGGAGTTGACCGCGATGTTTGAGGAACGCTTTGTTTGAGAGTGGCAAGTTTTTGTTGATTCGGGGTTTGCTGTGTTTGCTGTTGTTGAGTGGGGGTTTGTGCCTTCAAGTCAGCTAGCTTTTGCTTGAGTTCCGCCATCGTTGGACTGGTTGTTGTTTGCCCCTGCGTTGCAGTTTGTTGAGTTTTTGGTTGACTCTCTCTTTTGCCAACTTCTTTGTTCTCTATTGCATCGTTTCTTTTCACATCCCAACTCTCCTGGGGAGTTGGAGCTTTTGGTTTCTGCCGCTGTCTTTCCATAAATTTCAATCCTTTTGTCAAACTAGAATTTGAGAGCCCGATCGCCCTAAACAGACAGTCCAGGACGCAAGATCGCCACAGACTGGGGGAATCAAGCCGATCGCCCACCGCTTGACTGACTGTTTTTTAGACCATACTTAACTTATAGCATACAAACATACATTAACATAACATACAATAAAATAAACCAACAGGACATAAGTCAGTCAACCAAAAAGCTTTGTGAACTTCTGGTTATGCTGGAGTCAGTAGGGACAGTGCATCGGAAGCAAAAATAAAACTATGGATTTTGAAGAAACCCTAAAACTCGTGGATGCAGCCGTTTTTGCCCAAACGGACAGACACCTCAGCGACCCGGAAGTAACGATTTTGCGGGGGGCGTGTCTGGGGATGACCTACGAGCAAATGGCCGAGGACTCTCAATATAAGGTGAATTACCTGATGCGAGACATTGGCCCTAAGTTCTGGAAGCTGCTTTCAGAGGCCTTTGGAGAGGAAGTGAGCAAAGCCAATTTGCGGGCCGCACTGGGGCGACAGTTGCGATCGCCCTCGTTACAAGCCCCACAACAAATGCAGCTACCTCAAGCACCACGTCTGTCTGAATCTGCGATCGTTTCTGCTGAAAGTGCGATTCCTCTTGAACACCCGCTGGTGAATTGGGGTGAGGCCCCAGATGTTCCTAATTTCTGCGGCCGCACTCAACAACTGAGCGATATCAGACATTGGATTGTCAAAGAAAACTGTCGCTTGGTGGTGTTGAGCGGAGTCGCCGGAATTGGCAAGACAACTCTGTCGGTCAAGCTAGCCCAACAGTTGAAAGATGAATTTGAGTGCGTGATTTGGCGATCGCTCCACCAAGCACCACCTCTCATCAATCTCTTAGATTACCTCATCCAAATTTTTGAGCGATCTGCGCCAATTAATTTACCAGTAGATGTCGATGAAAGTATCACGCAAGTAATAGCAAGTTTGCGCTCTAAAAAATGTCTGATTGTTTTAGATGCAGTTGAGACAATATTAGAACCGGGTAAGTTAGCCGGACATTATCGAGACGGCTATGAGAAATATGGAGAATTTCTCAAACGAGTTGCAGAACAACAGCATCAAAGCTGTTTAGTAATAGTGACCAGGGAAATGCCCGAAACTATTGTACCGCTCGTGGGAACTAATTTCCCCGTCCGAGATTTAAAACTGACTGGTTTGGATGCAGCCGAAGCGCGAGACATTTTTCAGGCTCAAAATCTGTCAGACGAGGAGAAATGGAGCGATTTGACTAAAATTTATCAGGGGAATCCTTTAGAATTAAAAATTGTAGCTCCTGCTATCCGTGAATTATTTAATGGCAAAGTTTCTGAGTTTCTTAAACGCAAAACTTTCGTATTTGGGGGAATTAAGGCTTTATTAAATGACCAGTTTCAACGGTTGGTTGACTTAGAGAAATCTATTCTCTATTTGTTGGCTATCGAACGCCGTCCCGTTTCCCTAGAACAGCTATCCGATAATCTTTTGTGGCCGATATCTAATTCGGATATTTTAGAAGCTTTATCTTCTTTGCTGCGCCGGGAACTGATTGATAAAAATGCGGGGACTGGTCAAGCTGAATTCATACTTCACCCAGTCTTAATGCAGTACGTGACTGAGCAATTAACAAACGAGGTTTGCCGCGAAATATTTTCACTTCTCAAAACTCACAAACCAGATTACAAAAATATTAAACTTCTTAAACATTATAAAATGTTTAAAAATCAGAAGCTAGAATCTGGTGCTAAAAATGCTATTGAACCAAATCCGATTATTACTTCGGTTAACCATACTCTGACTAAGCTATATAAAAGTAATAGCAAAGGATGCGAGGAGCAGTTAAAAAAAAATTATTCTCTGGTTCAAAATCAGTCTGATTGGGAAACAGGATACCTTCAGGATAATTTAGAAGATTTGCTAGCGGTTATGAAATCCGATGCAAAAACTATAAAACAAGACGATCCTGAAAAGCTGAAGAAATTACCTGCAAATAGCTTTTAGAATTTGTAGGGCGGTGCTCTGTGTCCGCCATGATTCGGGGTTTATTCTTGTAAGTTCTACAGTTATGGACGCATCCATACCAAAGAAACCGGGTTTTTTACCGGAATTCAAGGTTTGGATACAATATTTTGGTAAAAACCCCGGTTTCCGGTTCTAGGACAGTTCTATAATGTTGAGTTTTATCGTCGAAAAATTAGGAGGAGATTGTGGATAGCTTTGATGAGCAAATGTTGGGAATTGAAAATATTAGCTACTGCATCAATCCTAAGTGTCAGCAACGCCAAAACCCTGATGACTCGGATACTTGTATCGCTTGCGACACACCATTGTTAATCAACAATCGCTATCGAGCGACGAGAATACTATATCAAAACGATCGCACTGAGATTTTTGAATTACAAGATTTCGGGTTTGGTGAAGTAGGTTGGGATGTTCCCAAAATTTTAAAAATCCTAACCGATGATAGCAATTTTAATTTAGTTCGACTGTTTCAACAAGAAGAACTGATATTGCGACAACTAAAACATCTAGCAATCCCTCAAGTATTTCCAGGAGGATACTTTACTTGTGAAACCAGTTATGGTATGAAGTTACACTGTTTAGCAATGGAGCAAGTTGAAGGTGAAAATTTCGGAATTTGGCTGGAAAAAAACGGAATGATTTCCGAACATCAAGCGATTGATTGGCTCAAGCAATTAACAAATATTTTAGAAGCGGTGCATAACAAAGGTTTTTTTCACAGAGATATTAAGCCTAGTAATATTATGTATCGTCCCGATGGAAGTTTAGTATTGATTGATTTTGGTGCTGCAAGGGAGATTATGTCTAGTACCTACGTTGATAAATATGAAAATCAGGATGTTACTTTAATCTGTTCTTCTGGTTATACACCTCCCGAGCAAATTAATCGCGCAGCTATTCCCAAATCAGATTTGTTTGCTTTGGGACGGACTTTTGTGCATTTCATGACGGAAAAACACCCAGATTGTTTACCAAAAACTGCGAGGGGAGAGTTGATTTGGCGAATTTTTGCGCCGCAAATATCAGCACCTTTGGCAGATTTAATTGATGAAATGATGGCTGATGATTCTCAGCGCCGTCCTCAAAATACATCCACGGTTTTGCAGCGGCTAGCTAAAATTGAATGTATCGATCTAATTGTCCAAAAATTTAAATATAAAGCTGCTCTAAAAATAGTAATAAATTCGGGTTACTGGGGTAAAAAACTGATAGAGTCTCGTTTCGTTCAGTTAGGAGTAGGTGCGTCGCTGTTTCTCGGATTTATGTGTTGGAAATTAGTTGCGCCTGAAATAGCTATTTATTTCAATAATTCGGCCGCTGCTAGTTACGAATTAAAGAATTTAGACAGCGCTCAATTTTATCTAAAATTAGCAGTGGTGCTTGACCCGCAACTGGGAGAGTCTTATTATACTGAAGGGTTGATTTTTGATGCCAAGCGAGACTTTCATGCTGCGCGCGATCGCTACGAAAAAGCTGTGGCAAATGTTCCCGCTAAATCTCTCAACAATTTGGCTCGATTGGATATTCTAGAAAAACAGTATGCGGCTGCTATTCCCCGACTGGAAAAGGGATTGCAGCTTGTTAAAGAGGTGGATTTAAAGTCGGCTTTGCACAAGAATATGGGCTGGGTACTGTTGGAGTCGGGTGATTACCAGCAGGCTGAGAGTCACTTAAGTAAGGCGATCGCACTTGATACACAGCGCGCTTCTGCATACTGTCTGCTAGCGCGGGTGCGAGAAGCTCAAAGAGATAGCAGCGGGGCATTTACGGCTTGGCAAAGTTGCCTGAGATACGCCCAAAATGAAAAATATCAGCCGGAACTAGAAAACTGGGTTATTCAGGCACAGCAGCGCTTACAAGTGCCGGAAAATCAAGGGTTCCAGCAACAATAATTTTGTTGGACAACTGTTAATTTTGACAATCAAGCGGCTACTTTGCATAAAAAACCCAGAATACTCCCGATATTTCAATAGAGACAAGCGAAACCTTTCAAGCTTGTTGACACCGCACCTCTGTTGAATTAGGAGTCAGTTATGCGCCGGAAATTCACACTGTTAGAGACTACCTTGATTTCGCTGTTGCTTGCTAATTTGATTGGCAATATCTACTTAGAATCGAAGACGACTGCTGCTATCGCTGCGCCAGTCGATCGCCCTTCATCTCTGATACCTGTCGCGGGCTACTGCGAGTGTCCGAAAACTCCACCGGGTGGCAAATAGCAGAATTCGATCGCATAATTCTCTCCCCCTTAACGGATATACAAATAGCCGCGCCCTTGTGCGCGGCTGTCAACCCTCAAAACTACAGGAACATAAAAGTCATGGCTACCACACTCCCTGCGATCGCACATTATCTCGAAAATCGCAACTGGGTTTACAATTTTGATGAGGACAATTCTCGGATTATGACGGGAGTTAATGCAGAGAATGTCGAGGGTTTTCTTATTGTAATTCAATTAACCGAAAATGGTGAATACGTGCAATTTATTGCTCCACAATTGTTGCAGGTAAAAGACCAAATTTTTAAAGGCATTCTGTTTCAAACTATGCTGGCTATTAACTCGGAAGTCAAGATGCTGCGGTTTGAATATGACCCGTCTGATGGGGAAGTTCGCGCTTCTATTGAGTTGCCTTTGGAGGATGCTGAGTTCACGGAACGCCAGTTTAATCGCTGTTTGAGCAGCTTGATTGAGTTGGTGGATGAAGTGGCAATGCCTCGGTTAAAAACTGTGCTGGCAACTGGTATCGATCCTGGGAGAAAAAATTTGGCGGCGAGGCTTTTGGATGGGATGCCGGATGAGTTGGTGAGTTTGTTGGAACAGGCGATCGCTCTTCGTCAAGAACAACATGATATTTAAAGTTGATCATATTTATTGATTTATGTCAATCAATATGCTGTCAAAGGTTGGGTTCAGAGGAATTCTGCATAATTTCTCTGTGCCGAGTCGATTAAATTTTGTACCGACTAACTGGGAGAAGTGAAGACTATGGGAAGACTCAACGGGCTACAAAGTGCGATCGCCACTGCTGACAGTACAAGTGCGATCGCCCTACCGGTAAACTTTGCCAGTGATAGCGGCCAAGATGCGTCCTATGAAGTGCGATCGCGCGCCAGAACCTCAGAAAACGGATTTTTGGGTTTGAAACTGCTGCGGGGAATTAACCAGCAGGAGTGGCAAAAAACCGCCGTAGAGATAAGTTTTTGGGGTGCGGTGGCTGCCTCGGCGGGTGCGGTTTCCCAGCAGGCGATGTTGGCCCTACCGCTGTCGCTGTGTTTGGGATTGAGTGCGCTGCATCGGCGACAGTGGGAGTCACTTTTGCAGCAGCGTCTGGCTGCGACTGCGGAAATAGCGGTTGTTCAACAACGGGAAAATCGCCTTGATGCTGCGGCAATTAGTTCGATTCAGGAACGGGTTTTGAGGTTGGAGAAGGCTAATTTACCACCGCAAGTTACGCAATTGCAGCAGTGGGTGGCTGATTTGGACGATCGCCTGGACGAATTGGGCGATCGAACTCAAAAACTCGATGAAATGCAGCAGCAATTAGCAGCCCTCAAACGATTAGCATCTGTCCCTGCCAAAAAAGGTCGCGGGCGAGTAGCAATATTTATTGATGGCG
Source organism: Chroococcales cyanobacterium (assembly GCA_038260455.1). Lineage (GTDB taxonomy): Bacteria > Cyanobacteriota > Cyanobacteriia > Cyanobacteriales > Microcoleaceae > Microcoleus. Next base: position 29,506 of record JBBSNU010000001.1, read on the forward strand.
CTAATTTGTTTTATGCGATCGGGGAATTGGGAATCAGAATTGATTATACCAAATTACTGAAATTTTTAGTAGGAGATGATACTTTATTTCGAGCTTTTTATTATACTGGTGTAGAGGCTACGGATGAAAAACAGCGGGGCTTTTTGTTGTGGATGCGGCATCACGGGTTCCGGGTGGTGTCTAAGCCGGTGTTGCAGCGGCCGGATGGATCGAAAAAAGCTAATTTGGATGTAGAGATCGGGTTAGATATTGTTGGTTTAGCGGGGGAATACGACACAGCTATTTTAGTCGGCGGGGATGGAGATTTAGCTTGTGCCTTGAATCAGGTTAGTTTTCAAGGGGGCAGGGTTGAGGTGCTGAGTTTAAGGTCGATGACGAGTGAGGCGCTGATTGATGTCGCGGATTGTTATATAAATTTGGAGGATGTTAAGGACAAAATTTATAAGATTTAGAGATGAGGAATTTTAGGACTTACACGCGGGGACTCAGAAACCTGGTTTTTACGAAAAAGCTTGGTTTTGACTGGCAGATTCGGTAAAAACCAGGTTTCTTTGGTCGGAGTGCGTAAGTCCTGTTTTTACTACTTTATCGAGGAAGCACAGTCATGAACGAACAACGCCAGCAAGACTATCTTAATTTGATTCAAGCATTATTGGACTGTCCTCATGGGGAAGAGGTTAATATACTCAACGCCCATCCACACCTGGTAGATGAAGGTTTGGTGCAGGTGATGGGACAAGTAGCAGAAATTATGACGCAACAAGGTAATGAGAACATCGCGAGATTTTTAACTGATGGGGCACAGGAAATAGCAGCGTATCTAGGCAACGCCTCATCGACAGCACCCCCAGAAGAATATATCCTTTTCTTAGCTGAAGTCGTGCAAGCAACTGCTGATAGCAATGGCGATGCAGAAGTAGTCTATCCGATTCTTACGGCTAATCAAGATAAATTAAATGATACTTTAGTGACACTCTATCAAAAGTTGTCTAGCACTATTTTCTCAAAAATTGTACCTGAGCATTCTCAAAGTTTTGCCGTAGTTTACGGCAATTTTAGCAAATTAATTCAACAATTTTCTTTAGGGAATATAGCTAGTAACTTAGAAATTGCGATTATTGGTTATGAATTAGTTTTAAGCGTCTTCACTCGCGACAAATTTCCCCAAGAGTGGGCAATAGTTCAAAATAATTTTGGTACGGCTTACAGTAACAGACTAAAGGGAGATAAAGCGAAGAATTTGGAAACAGCTATTCACTGTTACCAAAAAGCTTTATTGGAATGTACTCGCGACAAATTTCCCCAAGATTGGGCAATGCTTCAAAATAGTTTGGGAAGAATTTACGAGGACAGACTCGAAGGAGATAAAGCAGAAAATTTGGAAATAGTGATTAAGTGTTACCAAGAAGCTTTACTGGAATGCACACACAATAAATTTCCCCTAGATTGGGTAAGGACTCAAATTAGTTTGGGAAATGCATACCTTAACAGACTTAAGGGAGATAAAGCGGAGAATTTGGAAACGGCAATCGCCTGTTACCAGCAAATTTTACGAGAAGAGATTAGTACCCAGTTTTCCGAAATTTGGGCAATAGCTCAAGGTGTTTTGGGAAATGCTTATAGTCAGAGACTTAAGGGAGATAAAGCGGAGAATCTGGAAAAAGCAATTGAGTATTTGCAACTCGCTTTACAGGTAATTACAAAAGACAACTTTCCCCCAGATTGGGCAGGAACTCAATATTATTTAGGGAATGCTTACCAAATACGACTATTAGGAGATGAAGCCGAGAATCTGGAAAAGGCGATCGCTTGTTACGAACTCGCTTTACAGGTATGTACAAAAGACAACTTTCCGAAGAATTGGGCCATGACTCAAAATAGTTTGGGGATTGCTTACAGTAACAGATTCAAGGGGAATAAAACGGAGAATTTGGAAACAGCGATTGCTTGTTATGAACTCGCTTTACAGGTAAAGGCTCAGGATAAATTTCCCCAAGATTGGGTAAACACTCAATGTAATTTGGGTAATGCTTACCAAGAACGAATATTAGGAGATAAAGCCGAGAATTTGGAACGCGCGAGGAATTGTTACGAACTCGCTTTACTGGAATGTAAAAATGATAACTTTTCCCAAGATTGGGGAACGCTTCAAAATGAGTTGGGAAACATTTATTTATACAAAATCACTGGAGACAAAGCAGAGAATTTGGAAAAGGCAATCTCTTGTTACAAACTCGCTTTACAGGTACGTACAAAAGACAACTTTCCCCAAGATTGGGCAGCAACTCAAAATAATTTGGGGAATGTTTACAGAGAAAGAGTTGTAGGAGATAAAGCCGAGAATTTGGAAAAAGCGATCGCCTGTTGCCAACTTGCTTTACAGGTACGTACAAAAGACAACTTTCCCAAAGGTTGGGCAACGAATCAACATACTTTGGGTAATGCTTATTGCGAAAGAGTTTTAGGAGATAAGGCAGAGAACTGGGAAAAAGCGATCGCGTGTTACGAACTCGCTTTACTGGAACGCACTCAGGATAATTTCCCCCAAGATTGGGCTGCAACTCAAAATAACTTAGGTATTGCTTACCAAGAACGAATATTAGGAAATAAAGCCGAGAATTTAGAACGGGCGATCGCTTGTCACACACTCGCTTTACGGGAACGCACTCAGGACAAATTTCCCGAAGATTGGGCAATGACTCAAAATAGTTTGGGAAATGACTACTGGAAGAGACTCAAGGGAGATAAAGCGGAGAATTTGGAAATGGCGATCGCGTGTTGGCGATCGGCACTAACAATTAACACTCCTACCACCTTCCCACTACACTGTCTAATAGCAGGCAATAACTTAGGTAATGCAGCATTCACCGCCGGCAAATGGGAAATTGCCATTGAAGGATACAAACAAGCGATTGATGCTGTCGAAGAAAGTCGCACTCAAGCGCTGAATGACAAACGCCGCCAGGAAATAATTACCGAAGCTGTCGGGGTTTATAGCGATATTGTACAAGCTTACATTAACCTAGGTCAAATCGACAAGGCAATCGAATATGCAGACCGATCGCGTTCCAAACGTTTGGTAGACTTAATGGCAAGTAACGACCTCTACGCAGGCGGCGAAATTCCTCCCCAAGTTCAGCAATATTTGCAGCAACATGATACACTGCAAGCACAAATTGATGCTGAACGAGAACGCCTCCAAGCAGAGTCCGACTCTAGCAAACAACAGACAGACAAACCAACAGACAAAGGCAGTTTAGCCCTCGCCCGCGCCACGAGAGAAGCCGCCACCCAAACCATCATCGAGTTGGAAGCCCAGAAACAACAAGTCTGGGAACAAATGCGCCGTTTAGACCCCATTTTGGCCGGAGAAATTAAAGTCACTCCCCTAGATTTTGCCACCATCCAAAAACTCATCGACTCCCCCAAAATCGCCATCCTCAATTTCTTCACCACCAACAACGACACCCACATTTTCATCATCTACAAAAACCAATCACCGCAACTGCACACCTGCACCGGCTTTGGCTATCAAACTTTGCGCGAGTTAGTCATTGACGAATGGTTAAATCCATATCTTAACAAGAAAAATGATGGCGGCATTTGGTATGCAAAAATCTCTGAGTTTTTGCAAAAAATAGCCGAAAAATTGCAACTCACAACCTTAGTCGAAAAACATCTAACAAACATTGAGGAATTGATTATCATCCCGCACCTATTTTGGCATCAAATTCCCTTTGCAGCCTTACCTTTAACTCGCCCCACTCAGAACAATTCTCAGCCACCGGAAATTCAGCCATCAGGAATCATCCGCCAAGTCATCGAAATCTTTACCAGACTGGAGAAGAAAAACAACACCATAAATAATATCAGTACAATTCCCCCTGAAACAGAAATAATGTCAACCCAATACTTAGGCGATAAATTCCGCCTGCGTTATGTTCCCAGTTGCCAGATTTTGCAATATTGCCAACAGCGTCCCCCCCTAGACAAAATTAATTACGGCACTGTAGAAAATGCAGATGGTACACTTTCTGGTGCAGGGTTTGAAGGAGAAAAAATTGCCCAACTCTACAATATCCCCCAAAATCAGCGGTTAAGAGGTATCACCCAAGCCACCGTTAAAAATTATCGCCAATTAGCTAACCAAGTCCAAGTTTTGCACTCCAGCCATCACGCCTCATCACGCCTCGACAGCCCCTTAGAATCGCGCCTAATTCTTGCCGATGGCAATATTACTTTAGGTCAAATCATGACCCCTGGGTTTCGACTTCCCAATCTCTCCGACGTGTTTCTTTCCTGTTGCGAAACCAATCTCAGTGTGGTTGGCATTAGCGATGATATTTTATCATTATCAACAGGGTTTCTCTGTGCGGGGGCGCGGAGTGTGGTGAGTACCTTGTGGTCAGTTGATGATTTAGCCACAGCTTTATTTTCCATTAGTTACTATCGGTATCGCCGCCAAGGTAAAAGCCGTTCCGAAGCCTTGCAAACAGCACAAAATAACTTGCGTAACTTGAAACTGGCAAAGGTAAAAGCTGATTTAGCATCGGATTTTCAGTTAATCAATGAAGCGCGGCAAGCTGCTAGGGATAAACTAAAAAAAGCGGATATAAATTCAGTAATTTATCAGCAATTACAAGATGATGTGATAAATTTCACCACTATTTCTGACGCAATTTATAACTTTCAGACAAAAAGATTGCCGTCTTACGGTCAACAAGAATATCCTTTTGCCGATCCCTTTTATTGGGCTGGGTTCATCTGTTCCGGTTTGGCTTGATAAATGTCTTTGGAGTAAGCTGTTTAGCGCTTTGAGGAATTCAGTCCTCACTACAAACTAATTTGTGATCTTCGGCAACTCTGCATAACGATCGCCCTTACTGTCGATATAGCAGTAGCACCGTAAGGAGAGCAACAGCCATGAGCCGATATTACCACCCGACGCGCCACACCCGCAGCAGCCTGCAACCAACCGCCGCACCCACCCAAACAAATACAACTTGGTTCAAGTCGCCGGCGATTATTTTAGCAATGCTTCTAGGTGTTGGCGCTGTCGGCGCTACCCTATTCGTTGAGTTTACCACCCAGCACGTCATCCACGTTCGCGCCGACGACAGTTCCGATTCTGCTAAGAATTACACCGAACAGCGACAACAACACTGTCAAGCAAGCGTTCAGCACTACAAACCAGGCGATACTGCTATTAACATCGCTTTTGCCGATCGCCCCGTCACCACCCAAAACATCTCCATTCTCAACAGTTTATCTGTACTCGGTCAGTGCCAAAATACCAAAGCCCCGATTAGCAACAAGCAGCCCGGTACTTCTCTGATTTTACTCCTAGAGCGCATTCAAAATGTTGTCAAAAAAGAGCGCGATCGCAAAAATGACAATCCCGTAGTGGTGACAGTCGAGATCCAAGATAGCGAACCGGGGCCAAATCAGCCCAATCCCAAGGATATTCAGCGCGTTAAGACACTTGTCCGCAGCATTATCTCTGGCGGAGGTGCGATCGCGATCGCCGTTGAAGATGAAGCATTAAGAAACCAGCTAGACACAGCGTTAACTGACGAGGGAAATGTACAAATTTCCGCTTTCAACAATATCGCTTCCTCTGTTGATTGGGCTTTTACAACAGGTCGTAAAACCCACAATTAGTAACCTGAAAAAGCAATCAATAATACCAATTATAAAAAGTATTGCTACATCTAGCATCTGTAGGAAAACGGTATTTTCGTTTCTTTACAGCGAACTTTTTTAAATTAGTATTTACTCGTTCCCAAGCCAGAGCCTGGTAACAGAGATCCGGGGGCTCTGCCTCCTTTCTCCAAGCGAGGCAGAGCCTCTGGATCTCTGTTACCAGATCCGAGCCTAGAAACCAGTTAAAAGTTACAAAATTATTTCTATTCAAACTTTTGTGGGGTGGGCTTTTAGCCCGCCCAAAATCAAAAGCACTTGCATAACTTCTGACAATTCGCTCGATTAAAACTTACAAGCAATCAAACTATTTACCGAGAATTTTATCATGAACAGACCTCAATCAGAACGCAATAACACTCGTCAAATCCATATCTGGCAATTTGTAGACAACTGGCGGCAGCTTCCGTCCGAAGTCATCAACCGCTTACCTAAAAAATTGCGGGCTGACATGACAGAACGAGTCGGAATATCAGGAGAATCTCGCATCGCTGATTCCCGCATAGAAGACATGGCTCCGATTGCCAAGAAACAGCATTCACCAACAACGAAAAAAGCAACTAAAATTATTGTTGCTATCATCGGCACTCTGACATTCAGTGCAGGAACTCAAGTCCTCACATCGCGTCTGGGTGCAGCCGCATTACCTGCGGCAATGCTTGGGGGCGGTCTGGCGACTTTTTTGGTAGACGATCGCGCCACCAAAACTATTACGAAAATGCGAATTACTCACAGTACCAAACAAGAACTGCAAGCGATCGCCCGCCAACAGCAGGCTCATCCTCCAGTTAATGAATTGGACGAACGATTTTACTCGCTCCAGACAGCATTAGTGCAGCAAGTTGAGGGCAGAAACCTGGAAAAACAATTGCGGATAGATGCCGTACTAGCCGTGTCGATGAGTGCAGCAGAATGGACGATCAATATGTGGATTATCTCACAAATGGGCTTGCCAGGGGGATTTTTGATAGAGGCGATTGCAGCAAGTTTGCCCATCACGATTATTTGGATGGCCGCGGCGTTTCAGAGCGATCGTTTTGAATTACCAGAACACTATGCCGATTTGATGCACAAATATGAGTCTTATCTATTTCCACCTTCAGGAATGCCGGAAGCAGAAGTAACAGAATTGTTGGCAGATAAGGAAGCTCAAGAATCTCGCATTGACTGGCTAGTGAAATTCGTAGCTGACGGAGATGACGGCGGGCGGCTGAAGAATTTGGCGATGGCGGAGGCTGACTATGACTTGAACTTAGCCCGGAAGGAGAAGCAACAATTGGAGGAAGAGCGCAATTGTGCGATCGAACAGCGTCTGTTTCAACACCGGGCTGAAGTTGCCGAACTTCCGAATCAATTCCGAGCATCAAAGACGGATATAACAGGCTGGAGTCCTCAACAAATGAGGGAGAACAAGCAAAGATTAGAGCGGTTGCGAGTGCAGTGGGTGCAGCATAAAACTGCTGAATTGGAAGCTACTCAGGCTCAAGATATCCAGTTAATTATTCCTCACCGCTACAGCACCAAAATTCGGCAGCGGGAGGAGGATATGGCTGAAGCCCAAAAGCGGTACGAGGAGGGACGGGACAACTGGAGCGAGGCAAATGAGGGCGCTGAGGGCGATTTAGGTGATGCGGCTTAGTCAGTGATGCGGCTTAGGTGATGCGGCTTAGTCAGTGATGCGGCTTAGGGCGATCGAGAGTTGGTGAGGTGGGGGGTGCTTTCTAGGTGATAATGGAAGCATCCCCTTTTTTCTCTGATTGAAGCCCGTATGGATGATGCGTCGTTGTGCCTATTGATTCAAGAAGCCTTGCACGATCCTAACAGGGTTGAGGCACTAGCACTGGCGATCGACCAGTTGCCAGAAGTTAAGAGATATCTCGGCCCAGGTTGGCAACCCTATTACGATCGAGCTTTGCCAACAACACAAAAAGATGTCCAGAGGAACATTAATAAATTTCCTCAAATGTATAAATTGAATATGGGAGATGTTAATCACAAAAATACATCGAATTCTGCTCAGGTTCGGAAATACTTTATTAACTGGGTGGTGATGATTCTCGAAAAAGATTGCCATGATGTTAAGCGCAAAAAACGTCCAATTATTGTTAGCACGGACACTCCCATAGGAAAAGATGGCTTAACAATTGAAGAAACAATAGATAGCCGTCAAACTTGGAACCTAAACGATATCCCTACCCTTGATGATTTAGATATTATAATAGCTGAAGAAGAGTTTGTAGAAAATCAAAAAAAGGTAGCGTTAATCCAGAGTTTGCTAGAAGAAAAATTATCAAACTGCTATCCGGCTGGATGCCCCCAAGGAAATTGTTATGAATTAGTCCAAAGGAGGCTATTGAGAACACCACCGCAACAATGGCAAAATATTTCCAAAGAATTACAAACCCCTTACGGAACTGTTACTGCTCACTGGAATAGAAAATGTAAACCGCTCCTAAGTCAAATCGAGCAAAATCTATCATTGTAATCAAAGGAGTTAAAACGATGACAACTACAGCAAACATTTCTTTAAATATTCAGTTAACCAAGCAAGCGCATGGAGATGGTCGTACATTTGCATCTAAGCAATGCAGTCAAGAAAAAGCTAAACAAGTTTACCTGAATACGCTAGCAGTTTATGCTGTTAGTAATTTCCTGGAATGGCTGAATATAGAAACAGATTTAGCCGCCGGAGACAGTTGGAATTCGGTGATTAGACTATTCAATGATGTCGCAGATTTAGTTATTCCTAATTTGGGTAAACTGGAATGCCGTCCTGTTTTGCCAGGAGAAACTGTTATTACTTTACCTCCAGAAGTAACTGAGGACAGAATTTGCTATATTGCAGTTCAGTTTCAGGAACAATTGAACGAAGTGCAGCTATTGGGATTTATGCCTGCTTTAGATCCAGAAGAGCCTTTGTCACAAATTGAAATCGCCAATCTTCAACCCATAGAAAACTTAATTGACTACCTCGATCGCCTAGAATCAGCCCAAGATTTTTTACACAGCGATGATGAAGTGGCTATCAAAGTAAGAAAAAGATTAAATACCGAGTCTTTCTCTGAAATTGTAGCTCAAATCGAACGAATTGTTCGGACTTGCAAACCATATAACTGGCGCTATGCTGGCGGGGATTTTTTAGCTAACTACGTTAATCCAGAACAGGGAATAGCTTTCAGAAGTGCTCCATCTCGTTCTGAGCGAGACGAATCTAATCGATCGCCAAACAGTGATTTACAAGATTTGGCTGAGAAATTGCTAGACAAGTTGAGTGAAATTTGGGGTATACAAAACGAAGAGGAAAATTCTGTTTGGATTGACTTGAGCGAATGGTTCCAAAATTCGGAAATTTTACTTAGGTATAATTTCCAAACTCTTGAATCTTTTTTGCTCGAACAGGAAGAAAGTTTAGTATTTCGATTCGCGACTACACCCCGATCGCGCCAAGGAGCAACTGATGACAGTCTAGCAAATATTACGGGGGTGCAGCCAATACAACTGCAAGAACACGCTTTAGCTTTGGCTGTGTGTTTGCAACTAGGAACAGACCATAAAACGGATGTACTTCTACGATTGTATCCTGCGGGAGAGAGTACATATCTACCTAGTGGTTTGCAATTGATTGTCATAGATAGTGAATCTGGGGAGATGTTCTTGGAAGCTCAAGCGCGAAGTGCTGATAATTGGATTCAATTAGAGTTCCGAGGTGAACCCGGAGAACGCTTTAATGTTAAGGTAGCGCTTGGTGATTTGAGTGTTACGGATAATTTCGTGATTTAAGTTGGGTTAAATGAGACGGCGGCTGGTGGCGGTTAATAGCCACCAGTTGCAGCAAATTGCCCAGTTATTGCGGTTTTTGGACGATCGCCCTGCGGTGGTGTTGACTGTGAAGTGCGATCGACAATTACGGGAAGTTCGCATTAATGTTGAGTGCTTCTCGATCGAAAAAATGTTTGAAATGTTAAAAAATGATAACAGGTGGGAGTTGTGGCTATAAAAATGTGAATGTTATGTTTTGCTACTCCTGTAGTTTTCAAATCAAGAAATGATTTTGCTAATATAGTAATTTTTAGGATATGTGGAGGGAAAAGAAGTTTGATGTCACTTCATAAATTAAGAAGTTTGCCAAGAAACCAGGTTTATCCTGTTTCATACAAGATTCAAAAAACCGATGTTCTTAATGTTTGAACAAAAGCAAACTTGCGAGTTCAGTGAATGTTTCACTAATTGCTTTTTTTATTGACGTGTTTGTAACTAAATATGCTTCAAAACTTCTCTGGTCAAAATCTTCAAAGGCGAAATTTTCAAGGTCAAAACCTCACGGGTGCGAACTTCTCTCACGCAGATCTTCGAGAGGCTAATTTTACAAGGGCTATTCTTCAAGAATCTAGTTTTAGTAATGCTGATATACGAGGGACAAACTTTACAAATGCCGATCTCACCAAATCAAAATTTAATGAAGCAATAGCTGGAATGAAGCTTTCATCGATTATTTTTCTGATGTTGGCAATAATAGTATCAATCACTGGTATGGGATTTGCTTTTGGGATTGGTGCATTTCTAATGGGAGGAATTTTAAACACGAATAATGTTCAGCAGTATTTACTACCTATAAAAGTTTTTGTATCTTTAGCTGCTATTATAGGAAGTTACATAATCCATCGAGGAGATCGGTTGGCGCAGGAAACAAACTGGGATATTAATAATGAAAGAAAATTAGCATTAAAAACTTCCCAATTTTTTATTGGTTTAGGAATTATTTTAGTTATTATATCAATTATTCTAAATATCAACAAACAGTTTGATTTCTTTGGAATTCTTATCATTGCTACTACTTTAGTTTATGGTTTTAGCTTTGTATTGGCTTTAGCTGTAGCAGGTGCATTAGCAATAGCCGGTCGCTTAGGAATTTTTGGAGTATTTGCAGGCACAATGTCTCTGTTAGGCGCTATATCAGTAATTTTGGTTGATAATAAGTTTTTGAATTTTGATGGTGCTAGATGTTTGTTGCTTACTTTGTCTTTAATAATTAGTTTATTCGGAACATTTCTTGGTTACAAATGTATAAATAATGCCAAACATCTAGAAAAATTTAAAATTATTATAATAGATTTGGTTGCTTTAGGTGGGACAAGTTTTCGTGGTTCTAACTTAACAGAAGCTGATTTTACTATGGCAACTCTTAGCAATACCGATTTCCGAAGAGCAAATTTAACACGAACCTGTTGGTATTCAGCTAAGAAAATTGATGTCGCTAGGATTGACAGAACTATACTAGAGTCATCATCAGCGAGGAATTTACTGATTAATCCTGAAAAAGGAAACAATAAATCTTACATGGACGCTAATTTGCGGGGAGCATATTTAGTGGAAGCAAATTTATCAAATGCCAATCTAAGCGGAGCAGATATCAGTGATTCAAATTTTTCGGGAGCAAATTTAGAAGGGGCGAATTTGAGTTTAATTCAAGCAGTTAATGCTAACTTTAATCGAGTTCAAATGACAGGAGCTTGTTTGGAAGCGTGGAATATTGATAGTAGTACGAAACTGGAGAATGTCGATTGTCGATTTATTTATCTTTTAGAAAATCCAAAGCCTGGAAGCGATGGCCGCGAACGTCGTCCCAGCAGCGGCGAGTTTGCACCCGGAGAATTTACAAAACTCTTCCAAGAAGTTCTAACTACTGTTGATTTAATCTTTCGCAACGGTGTTGACTGGAAAACTTTTAGCGAAACCTTCAAAAAAGTGCAGGTTGAGAATGAAGATACTGAACTAACTATCCAGAGTATTGAAAATAAAGGCGATGGCGTTGTTGTTGTCAGAGTAAGCGTTCCTCCCAATACCAACAAAGAAAAGATTCATAGCGAATTTACCCAAAACTACGAACTTGCTCTGAAAGCTATAGAGGAAAAATATCAAGGAATCATCGCAGGTAAAGAAGGACAGATTGAAATCTATCGCCAGCAGTTGGGGTATGAACGCCAGAGACACAAGGAACAAAACGCAGATCTGAAAGAGATTATTAGTATGCTGTCTAGCAAACCTGCGAATGTTCCCGTTAATATTCGTGAAGTAGAAGCAATTTCCGAAGATAAATTAAGAAATAATAACTTAGTTATACTTACGCTAGAAAATGGCGATTTTAAAAAAGGTTTTTCATCTGTCATAGCTCAAGTTTGGACTGAGGGTGAAAGACTACCAACTCAACATACAGGTCAGTTGCCACCAGAACCAGAGATAGTTGAACTTTATCATCATTGGCAGTCAGAATATAACCGTTTCATTGCACATCTTAAACCAAGCCGGATGGATAAACAGCTAGGACAAGTAACCAATTTTGCTACTGTAGAAATGTCTAATTTAGCGAAAAAATTAGAAAAAAAACTGAATCAATGGCTTATATCAGAACAATTTATTCCGATCGATCGCATATTGCGCCAAAATTTCAACCCAGGTGACGAACTCCAAATCATCATTCAATCTCAAAACCCAGATGTGCGAAAACTCCCCTGGCATCTGTGGGAATTTTTTAACTCATACCCCTACGCAGAAATAGCCTTAAGTGCGCCTTTTTATGACCGAGTAGAAAAAATAGCACGTCCGAGAAATGAAATTAGAATCTTATCGATATTGGGTGATAACAAAAACATAAATACCAATCCAGATAGAAAAATCATCTCAACTCTCGTTCCCAAAGCAAATTTTTTAGATAAACCAAATCGCCAACAGTTAGATACTCAATTGTGGTCAGAACAAGGTTGGGATATCCTGTGTTTCTCCGGTCACAGTTCCAGCACAATGGATGGCAGCGAGGGTTATATTTGTATCAACGATACGGATAAACTAACAATTCCTGACCTCAAATATGCTCTCCGAACAGCGATCGCACGCGGTTTGCAAATCGCCATTTTCAACTCTTGCGACGGTTTAGGCCTAGCGCGTCAACTGGCCGAATTGCACATCCCACAAATAATCGTTTTCCGAGAACCCGTTCCCGATCGCGTCGCACAGGAATTCTTGAAAAACTTCCTCACCGCCTTCGCTGGTGGGAAATCCTCTTATCTGGCAGTACGAGAAGCAAGAGAAAAACTATACCACCTAGAAAAAGACTTTCCCTGCGCCACTTGGCTACCAGTCATCTGTCAAAACCCCGCCGAAGTGCCGCCCACATGGCGATCGCTCCAGCATCCCTAACTCCCCACACCTGACATCTTGCACCAATATCAGAAACCGGGTTTCTGGGAAAGACTCTGCAACAAAGCCCTTATTTATCGTCAGAGACCCGGTTTCTTGATACTTCTTGAGAATGCTGCAAGATGTCAGCCCGCACGACTTTCCCAGAAAACTGCATAAAATTCCCAAGCCGCCACGAGAAAGATATAGCAAACAACAACACCCCCTCAACGAGGTTCTCATGGCCGCCACTCTCAACCAAATTGCTCAGTATCTCGACAACCGCGACTGGAAATACGACTCTCAACCCGAAAACTCCCGCATCATCACCGGAGTTAAAGCCGAGTCCGTTGACCGATTGGCGATCGCAATTAGCCTCAAAGAAAACGGCGAATACCTAGAATTAGCCGCCCCCAACCTCCTCCACGTCAAAAGCCACGTCTACAAAGGCGTACTCTTTCAAACCATGCTCGCTATTTCCTGGGAAACAAAAATGATTCGCTGGGAATATGACCCCCTAGACGGCGAAATTCGCGCTTCCATCGCCTTTCCCCTCGAAGACGCACCCCTTACCAAACCACAATTCGATCGCGCTTTGAGCGGCTTAATTCACATTGTTGACTCCCTATCTATGCCGCGACTCCAAGCAGTGCTCGCCACCGGCATCGATCCAGGAGAAAAAGAATTAGGCGAAAAATTGCTGGAGACTTTGCAGGAAATTCTGCCCGACGGTTCCCTGAAAATGTTGCAAGATGCGATCGTCGCCCGCAAACAGCGAGGCACTATTTAAATGTTGCATAAATCGTTGCACCTGTAGCGATTACAAATTATCAACCGTTTACTTGGGAGTTACCTCCACATGAGCATATCGAAATTTTGCAGGTTCTTTCGCGGCCCTAATTGGGTGACAGACAAACGATTAGAAGAAAATTTAGACTACTTACAGAAGCAAGGCCGCGATCTGAATGATGAAATCGGCTTGCTGCGATATTTCTGTGAAGCTGTCCTGCTGCATTCAGACTCCTTAGCATTGCGACATTTATCGGCTTATTTGGAATCAGCTTGTGTATCTGCGGCTTGGAAACTCCACCAAAAAGATAACACACAAGAGTACACTTTGTTGGACTTTGTACAAATAGCCAGACTTCGCTTGTCAGAACCCACACTGATTAAAAATCAACAGGGCGTTGAACGAGAAGTTCCTTATTTTGTCAGTTTGTGTTTGAAGTATGACCCCGCTCAAGGTAAAATCACGACTTACGCCTATTTGAAACTTCGTTCTGCGATTGTATCAAAGGTGTACAAAAATCAGCAAACCCAACGATTATCCGGTTGGGCTTTGTTGAAAAAAACTGGAAAATCAACTCTCACAACCGCCTTAAAACAAGGTGGAACTCCTGATGCCAAAATTAAACGTTGCTTAAATTGCTTGCAAGCATTTCATGCAGTTTACGGTAAATTCACCGTTGGTAAAAATTGTATATTGACTGAACCAACCGAAGCACAATGGATGGCAATCTGTCAATATTTATATGAACAAAATTTAGCGGTGAATCTTCCCGAAGTGAAGAATCTGTTAAACACCTGCGTTGAGGTATTGCGAGCTCGTGATAAAATCCAAATCACCGCCTTGGATGGCGTGGATGAGACAGCGCAGGAAAGGCAACAATTAGAAATTGTTGAACAGTGGGAAACTCAACTGTTAGACTCGGAAGAAAAACAGGAGTTATTGACACAGGATGAAGAATTGATGGATTGTGTAGGAAGGGCGATCGCGACAATTCCTAAAAAGAAACCTCAAAAAGGTAAACTATCGATCGATCCGCGCCAAGTCCTAATTTTATCTTACGCTTTACCCGGATTAACCGAGACTAAAATCGCTGCTTTGTTTGCGGTAAATCAATCAACCATTTCTCGTTATTTACACGGATACAAAACCTCGATTCTCAAAAGTTTGGCTGGCTGGCTTCATAGTGAACGAGGTTGGGAATTAACGACACAAAAAATTGATACTCTGTCTGAACAATTAGAATTTTGGTTAAAATCCTATTGCAGAAGTCGGGTTGTCTACTGTTTTTTGCGGCAAGGTTTGAAATATCATCCTGAGTTGAGAAACAATCTGAACTTATTGTCAAATCATTTTGGCAATTTACCCGAAAAAACTTGGGCTAAAGCCAACAGTTTAGAACGGTATTTCAAGCCATCAGAATTAAGTGAGCAATTGTCTTACTTAAATCAAGCGGCGCGTCCACAGTGCACAGAAATGCCAGATCAAGCTAAGTTGGAAGCCGCCAAAGCTAAGTTACATCAACAATTAACAATTTGGCTGCAACAAACTTTGGGTTTAAAGGACTGTGATTTAAGTGCGATCGCTCGCCCTTCGAGTTTATTGATTGACTGTTTTCTGTATCAAGCTGACTACGCCCTTTTACAACAAGAACGGAGATCAAACCATGCTATCTAGCTTAGAACAATTACGACTCGCTTTTCCAAATCATTTATGGGTTGAGTTGACATCGGAAGAGTTGCGTAAATCTTTGCCATCTGCTGAAAAATTTTCCCACGAAGCAGCGGTTTATCGTGCTTATTTGAATCAGCTTTGTATCGATTATTTATTACCATTATTTCCTGAAATTGCCAATGTGGAAGCATCACCGAAGATTGCCGCCCCATCCCAGAGGAATAGTTTGTGGGAATTGATTAATGGAACTGCGATCGAATTTTGCGGTCATCGTTTGATTATTATTCCCAGTGAAAGCATTGATGTGGATGAATTTGTCATTGAACAAGAATGGGTAGATATTCCCGAATTAGCCGGGGATTATTATTTGGCGGTGCAGGTAAATTTAGAGGATGGATGGTTGCGAGTGTGCGGTTTTACCACCCATCGGAAGCTGAAAACAGAGGGGAGATATGATACGGGCGATCGCACTTATGCTCTAGATTCAGAGGAATTATTTGAAAATATCAATACTCTGTGGGTTTCCCAGGAACTTTGTAAGGCCGAAAAAGCAGAGATTCCACCGTTACCAAGTTTATCTAGCAGCCAAGTAGAAAGGTTAATGGCAGAATTAGCTAAACCTTCACTTTATTCCCCGCGTTTGAAAGTGCCTTTTCCCCAGTGGGCGGCGCTTGTAGCTGCTGATAATTGGCGGCAGCAACTTTATAATCGCCGTATTGGCAAAGAATCGGTGGTGGAAAAATTGGTAAATTTGAGTCAGAATATTTTTTCAGAATTGTGGTTGATGGCGAATGAATTGGTGCTAAGCTATGGGATTAATCTGGCTGTAGCGAGGAGTGGATCTCGTTCTGGAGACGCTGAGGGCGATCGACCTTTTCAAATGCGGGGAAGAATGATTGATTTGGGAATTCAATTATTTGGTAAACCTGTAGCATTAATTGTCTATTTCACACCAGAATCGGAGAATAAATGGAATATCCTTTTGCAGATTAAACCCGGTGGGGGGCAAACGTACTTGCCGCCAGATGTGGAACTGATTGTGTTGGATGATACTGGTGAGGTGTTTCTGGAAGCGCGATCTAGAAGTGCGGATAATTGGATTCAGTTGGAGTTTCGGGGTGAGCCTAGGGAACGGTTCAGTGTTAAAGTGGCTTTAGGTGATGCCAATATTATTGAAAATTTCGTTATCTAAGCAAAGGAAAAATAGCAAGCTATGGGTAAGTTAGTTGTCCTGATTGTTGGAGAAGGAAATTTTCAGCAAGGTTTTCCAGTCACGTTAGAAATTGGAGAAGAGGGCGATCGCCCTTTTCTTAAAATCACTGGATATCTGCCGCAAAATATAAGCATTGCTAACTTATATAGTAGTTGGCAGTCAAAGTATCATAGCCATATCAATAACGGACTAAGATTAGAAAAACCCAAAGAGCAAAAGTCTAATAGCTCAAATGATGAAATCAAAGAAAAAGCTAATGATTTGAGTGCAAATTTAAATTTTTGGCTGGGAACGCAGCAGTTTAGCCAGATTCGAGAAGAGTTGCTAACCAATCTTAAACCAGATGACGAAATACGGTTTATCATTCAAACATCAAACATTCAGCTACGGCAACTACCCTGGCATATTTGGGATTTATTTAAGGACTATCCCTTGGCAGAAGTTGCCTTGAGTGTAGCAAATTACGGTCAAGTATCCTCACCTAAAACTTCCACAAATAAAGTCAGAATTTTAGCTGTTTTGGGTAATAGCAATGGGATTAATATTCAAAAAGACCGAGCTTTGCTAGACAAATTACCCAGTGCCGAAACTAAATTCTTATCTGAACCAAAGCAGCAAGAAATCACTGACCATCTGTTGAAGCATTCCTGGGATATTTTATTCTTTGCCGGTCACAGTCAAACAGAAGGAGAAAAGGGACGAATATTTATTAACAACAATAACGACAGCTTAACCATTAGCCAGTTAAAAAATGCACTAACAAAAGCGATTAGAAAAGGTCTAAAACTAGCTATTTTTAACTCTTGTGATGGATTGGGTTTAGCACAGGAACTAGCTGATTTGCAAATTCCTCAAATCATTGTCATGCGAGAGCCTGTTCCTGACCCAGTAGCTCAGGAATTTTTAAAATATTTTCTAGCGGCTTTTGCAGATGGTAAATCTCTATATCTATCAGTCAAAGAAGCACGAGAAAATTTACAAAAATTAGAACAAAATTGGCCTGGTATTTCTTGGTTGCCGATTATTTGCCAAAATCCGAGTCAATTAATGCCAAATTGGGATAAGTTACGCACTGCTTCAAGTACGAGAACTCGTTCAACAATCTGGAATACAAAACGCTCTCCTCAAAAATTAGGCAATCGAAATGACTTACTAGAAAAAGTAAAAAACGAAGTGGAAAATCGTTGGAAACAGTCACTGTACAATCAAGTAGTTATTCAATTACCAAAGGAACAGCAGCCCAAACAAGTACAACGACCTTGGGATGTAGAGGTCAAACTCAGTCATCTACCGAATCAAGTATTGGCTCCAGGAAAAGAATTAATAGATGTTTTAAAGCAGGGTAATATCGCTGGAAAGTTATTAATTATAGGCGATCCAGGAAGCGGTAAAACGACAACTCTCTTAGAACTAGCAAAGCAGCTAATTACCCAGGCTGAAAACGATACAGATGAGCCAATTCCTATTTTGTTAAACCTCTCATCCTGGAAAGATGAAAACCAATCTTTTACTAAATGGCTGATTGCTGAACTTGTCTCGAAATATCATGTCAGTATAAATATTGCTCAATCGTGGTTAGAAAATCGGCAGATTTTGCCACTTCTTGACGGTTTAGACGAATTAGAAACAATCCCCCAAGAACGCTGTGTAGAGCAGATTAATCAATTGCTAGAAAGTCCCTATCGCCCCCGTGGTTTGGTTGTATGCAGTCGCGAGAAAGGATACGAATTTATTAACACCAAGCTCAAACTGAACGGGGCAATCTGTTTGCAACCGGTAGCTAAGGCAGAAATTCAAAAATATTTCACAGATGTCAGAGGTCAAAACTTATGGGAAACAATTAAAGAATATGACGCTTTCTTGAAAATATTAGAGTCTCCACTAATGTTGAATCTTATGGCGTTAGTAGGTCAGGAAATAGCGCTTGAAGATGATGTACAATTTAAGTCCACTAAAGAACTAGAAGATAGTTTGTTGAATGCTTACATTCAGCAAATGCTAAAACGGGAGATTACAAATGTATCCTATTCTCATCAAACAGAGCCATCCGCTAAAAAAACTCAGGACTGGTTAACATGGCTAGCTAACAAATATCAAGACGACTCTCAGACAGAGTTTTCAGGATTTTCGCTGGAGCAAATGCAGCCATCTTGGTTGCCGAATCGTTATAAACAGATTTATGCTTTGGGAGTCGGACTAAATTTTGGTTTAAGTTTGGCGCTGATTGTTGGTAGCATTGTCTGGTTAACTGTTGGCATACTTTTTGAGCCATTTTGGGGAATGGTTCTGGTTTTGGCGATCGCGCTTTTTGTAATTATACCCTCCAGCCTGTGGGCTTTTTTAACAGTTGGACAAGCTGAAAAAATAGAACCTGTAGAAACCCTAATTTTTTCACCCAAAAAGTTATTCAAGTCTTTAGTTGGAGGTCTGATAGCTGGACTAATTACTTGGAAATTGTCAGGAATGATGGTTTTCTCGATAGTTGGAATCCTCGTTGGATTGATTTATGGAGTGAGTGGTTCTAATCTTGAAAAAATAAAAATTCCCAACCAAGGCATTTGGCAATCAGTCAAAAATGCAAGTTTATTTGCACTGATAGGCGCAATCAGTATGGCTATACCCGCTGCTATTCTGAGCCCACAGCTTCTGGCAATGATAGTCGAATCATCGGTTCTACAAAATAGAATTGGGACTACAAATATTGTTTTATCTGCCATTATTGTTGGCGGAGCTTTTGGATTAACTCAAGCAGGGATGGCTGGCATTCAACACTTCACCTTGCGCTTAATTCTTTGGTACAAGGGATATATGCCTTGGAACTATGCTCGTTTTCTCAACTATGCCACCGAACGAAGATTTTTGCAGCGAGTTGGCGGACGTTATCAATTCATTCATAAGTTATTACAAGTTCATTTGGCTACATGGGAACCTGATTTAGGGAAAAAGTAAGTTATCTTACCCCACTGCAAAATCAGTAAATTGACCTACATAAGGAGCTTTAAAAGCTAAAACAATATCCTCTTTAGGAACTCCAGCAGCTACCAACTCATTCGCCACTCCTGCTTCGGTTCTATCCCTTTGAATCCAAATTTTTTCTTTTTTTATATCAACGTGAATTGCACAACCGTAAACCCGTTTTTGCTCCTCCCAGCCCAAATGAAGCACTTGATAATGCTCCCGTTCCGTATCAAAAACTAATTGTACTTCTGTCTCAGTATCTAGGTCATTCCCTGAGTGTTGAGATAGAATTGTTTGGACTAATTCTCCGTAATTTATTCTTTCCATAAAACTATCTCCTCTTTAATAGCTTCAAAAAAGATTTTATCTAATTCTGCTAGGTGCTCTTGATTTAGAGAGGGCCGCATCATTCCGTCATCATATCATTACAGCGAATCCCGATCGCCCTCCCGAACTTTTCCCCCATCCGCATAACCATCCGCCTCACCCCCGATAAAGCAATAGCAGGCAAAAACCAGAGAGTCCAATTCAGTATTCCCCAGCAACCCTGCATAAAACCACAAACCCTTCACGACTAAACAATAGCCAACAATCAAGAGGTAATTATGACTCAGCAAGTAGATCTCAACGAAGTCAGAAACCGCGTGCTCAGCAACCAGCAAAGCGACACAGACTTGCCCAATTCAACGGATCGCAGCGTTTTCGTAGACTCCGAAGGCAACATCATCCTGCGGCCCCAAGCAGGTACCGAACGTCAACTCTCCCGCGTTCCCCAGAAAACCTTCGCCACCAGTCTCACAATCGATCGCCAAACCGTTGCTCAAAAACTCCCCAACAACACCCAGGAAATGTCCGTCAGCGGCGTTACAGGCTGGACATACAGCATTGTCAGCGAACTCGGCGACCAGTACACCATGTTTGCTTACAGCGACGGCAGCCTATACCAAGTGATGGTTTTGTTCCCAGCAGTCGCCGGCAAATTCAATGTCCACGATGCCCACCTGTTTAGCGATGGTCGCATCTGCTTCGGCGATGGAGGCGGCTTGCCTACATTAGAACAAGCCTTTGCTAAATCAGTCCTTTGGGCAACAGGCTTCAGCAGTTACCTGCGTACCGGGTTGTTCCCCTTTTCCATCAACAACCTCTAAAAGGGCGATCGGGCAACCACAGGGGGTTTGCCCCTACCAGCGATCAAAGAAACCGGGTTTTTACCGAATCTGTCGGCTACAACCAAATATTTTCGTAAAAAACCCGGTTTCTGGGCCCCCATCACCTGCCGACAAGGCATACAAAACCTTGCCCTTTACCTGCCAACAATTATTTCAATTAACAACCATGATGCTGTACATTTCAGAATCAGTTCTGCACGAAATTCAGACTGCGATTTCAGACCATCCGCCCGAACGCGGAGGAGCCATTCTAGGGCCTGTGGGTCAGCCCATAATCACCCACTTTCTCTTAGACGAAGAAGCCCATACCAGCGGTGCTAGCTACCTTCCGTCTCCGCAATTAACTCAGCGGGTGCAGCAGCTAGAAATGATGGAAAGACTAGAGTTTAAAGGCGTAATTCACTCGCACCCCGGCGGCTTAGACCGGCCTTCCGGCCCCGATGAAACTGCCATGCTCGAAGGGCTGAATCTCAACCCTCACATCCCCTATTTTGTAGCTCCGATTGTCACTTTACAACGTCCTTGGGGACACTTGCGCGAACACGAATTGTTCCTCGGTCAAGGTAAAATTTCCTGCTATGTTGCTTACCGCGATCGCAACAAATTGCGAGTGGAAACGATCGCGGTTAACAAAGTGTGCGATCGCGAATTGTCGCGCATTTTGCAAACCCTAGAACCAACAGCCTCGCGATCGCCCAAACGGATACCGCTACAAGCTGACTTAGAGCGACTTTGCCAGACTTTTGGCAGCACTCAACCGCCCACAGTCTTTATGACAGAGGTGGAAGGGCGAACCATCCCCGCTGGCATCGTTATCCTGAATGGTGGCTTAGAATTACTATTCCTGGTCAGTGAATCCTATCCCGTCACACCACCGATCGTCATGGTGACACAGCCGGGGGAAGATACCGAAGCACTGCAACTTCCTTGGTCGCTGTCAACGCCCGCAGAGGAACGTCTGTTAATTGCAGTCAAAAGTGCGATCGCAGGTGAGGGCCCTTACCGGAAGGTGTACGGCCCTTTGGGAAAGTCTCCGGTGACAGCAGACGGCGATCGCGCGTGTTTGGCTGGTTGGAGTGGTTGCTATTCGGACGCTGACCCCCAGATAGCCGCCAATGAAGTGCAGCAGGGGCTATTTGCTCGCAGCCAAGGGCTTCTCAGCCAACATTTGACCAAAAAACGGGTTTTAGTCGTTGGCACGGGTTCTGTGGGCTCCTACATGGCTGAATTGTTAGTCCGCAGCGGTTTAGGCGCGATCGCACTTATTGACCCTGAAACGGTGGAAGCAGCGAATTTGTGCCGCACGACTTACGATTTGACTGATTTGGGTCGTCCGAAAGTGGAGGCGATCGCACGGCGACTGCTCAATATTAACCCGCTGCTGGATGTAACATTGCAGGCAAAGAGTCTGATGGACTTCGATGTCGCAGAATTCGAGGCGAGGGTGCAGGAGGCGGATTTGGTAGTGGCCGCCACTGATGACACAGCAGCACAGCGTATTATCAACCGTTTCGCCTATTTTCACGGCAAACCGACTCTGTTTGTGGGGCTCTACCGGGGTGCGGAAGGGGGAGAGGTGATTTTTACGATTCCCGATCGCACTCCCTGCTATCTTTGTGCTACGGCCAACCGCCACAAGGCTGAATCGGATTTGGGACGGGTGAGTGCGGATGCGGATTACGGCAGCAATGGTCGTGTGATGGGTGAAGTTGCGATCGCAGCGGACATTCACCATGTTACCAGCGCGGCGGTGAAAATCGCTCTGTCGCTGCTGTTGCCGGAGGATGCTGAAGCGAAACTCAAGGGTTTCTTGAATCGGGCGATCGATGGGGGTTTAAATTATCTCACGCTTTCGATGGTTCCGAATTACTGGTTCTATCCCAATGTGTTTGGAGATACGCCGGGACAGTATGCTTATCAAACCGTTTGGCTTACGGCAAAGTCTGGCGAAGAGTGTCCTGTGTGTGGTGGCGTACACCATCGGGTTGAGCCGCGCACTGTACCGTTGCGGGAGTTTCAGGCGGATGATGTTCGCGCTGCTTTGAATCTTACCGCTTCCTAGGGCGAAACTAGAGATTGATGCGATCGCGCCCAGGGGAAGAAATGCTTTCCTCTGGGTCTGTTTTTATCTGGTACTGTAGAGGTTTGAGGGGAATCCTCGGAATATGGGTAAAAAGGGCGATCGGCGCTTATAAAAGTTGATCTATGGGAAAATTAATTGTTATCGGATTGGATGGGACTTTCAAGATAGGTTTTCGAGTTTCCCTGCGAATTGCGGAAGATGGCAAGCCACATCACAATGAGCTAATTGCCAGTTTACCTCCAGATCCAGAACTTGACAAGTTTTATGAAGACTTGAAACAAGAAGGGTTTAAGCCTTATATGAAGAAGAAATACTATCCTTCATCAAGTTCATTCAAAAACCTTCTGAATCCTTGGATGACCTCTTCACAATTTCTTGAAAAATGGGACAGATTAAAAACAGATTGCACGTCTCAGGATATTATTCGAGTTATTCTCCAACCTTCCGACTCCGATTTGGCAAAGCTTCCCTGGCATCTCTGGAATTTTTTTGAAAATTACCCTCTAGCCGAAATAGCCTTTAGTTTGCCAGAATACAAAATTCAACCTTGTTATTCAACTAGAACGGAAGTCAGAATTATAGCAATACTGGGAGATAGTACAGGAATTGACACTACCGTAGATGAACGAGAATTCAAACAATTGTCGCCCCAAACCTTATTTTTGCCAGAAAAAGACCAGGAAACTATTTTTCGGCACTTGAGGGATGAAGAGTCCTGGGACATCTTGTTTTTTGCAGGTCATAGTAAAACTTCAAATGAAGAAGGTATTATTTATATCAATCAAACAGATAATATCAGAATTAATGACTTAGAAAATGCAGTAAAACAAGCCATTGGCAAAGGATTGAAGCTGGCTATTTTTAATTCCTGCGATGGCTTGGGTTTAGCAAAAACTTTAGCCAGTTGGAACCTTCCCCAAGTTATCGTCATGCGTCAACCAATTCCCGATGAAGTCGCGCACAAATTTTTGAAGTTTTTTCTAGAAGCTTTTGTGAAAAGCAAAATTGTTATTAATGGCAAAACTTATGATAAAACTTTATATTTAGCCCTGCGGGAAGCCAGGGAAAATCTCCAAGGATTAGAAGGAAAGTATCCTCTAGCCAGTTGGTTGCCAGTGATGTATGACCAGAGTTTTGCTGCTGAACCTTCCCCAACTTGGAAACAGTTAAACAAAACTGATTCGGATTCCCAAGCATCAGCTAATTCAATCGTTACTAAACAAAATAACGACAAATTTCACGAAGCATTACTGCGGTTAAATTACAAACAGCAAGTTAAACTATTCCGAACTGTTGTCGAATCAAAACCCATCATTGCTTGGTTGATTCATGGCGAAGAAGAAAGCGGTCAAAAATGGCTATTGAATCGGTTGATCAAGTTTGTTCCTGATTCCACAACAGCCAAAATTGTTCCAGTGAATCTCAGCCGTAAGTCTCGTGCTACCTATACAAAAGCTTTGTGGCGAGAACTGGGAGGTCGAGTTGGTTTGATGAATCAACCTTTACCTGCACTAATTGTAGATAAAGTCTCTCAATGGTGTCAAAATCAAACAGTAGTTTTAATTTTTGATGACCTCCATGAGATGCCAGAGGAATGTATGAGTGAATTTATTAGCGAATTTTGGTTGCCCTTGGTAACAAAGGTACGCAGCCTAACTGAGTTCAAGCCTCGATTACTAATGTTTTTAATTGACCATAGTGGTTGTGTTGAAGAGTGGAATGTAGATTTTGCTGATAAACTAGATATCGACTGGGAACCCCACATCCCTGTTAAACTGCCCAAAATTACTAAACTGTGCGAACAAGATTTGACATCTTGGATTGAAAATTCTCTGGATGACTTGCCCCTTAAATTGAGTAATCAAGTTGAGGAAATAGTCCGAGACATCCTCGAAAGCAGCGAGGGTGGTTTGCCTCAAGGAGCACTACACAGAATTTGCGAATTGTGCGATTATGATTGGTATGAGAGGGAAACAACATGGCTGAAATACTGAATAGAGAAGGACTGAGATACACAGGTGAGGTACAGCCTCAACCAGGAGAAATAGATGAAAATGGTCAACTGCTTTATCCTTATCTTCCTGAACCGGATTTAGTTGAAGCTGTTAACTTAGCAATTCAATTAGAACGCCCGTTGCTAATTAAGGGAGAACCAGGTTGCGGTAAAACTCGATTAGCCCGCGCTGTTGCGTATGAATTGGGACTGCCCTATGAAGCTTGGAATATTAAGTCTACAAGCAGGGGAAAAGATGGACTTTATACCTATGATGCCGTGGGGCGTTTGCGGGATGCCCAATTAGCCGCAGCAGGCCGCCTCAGTGATGACAAAATTCAGGAAATTGACCAGCCTGAGACTTATATTAAATGGGGGTCATTGGGGCGTGCTTTTCTTAATGAACAAACCACCGTGGTGCTCATTGATGAAATAGATAAGGCTGATATTGACTTTCCTAATGATTTGCTCTTAGAACTCGATGAACAGCGGTTTGTGATTGAGGAGACGGGAGAAAAAAAGCAGGCTAAGGCTGTACCGATTGTGTTTATTACTAGCAATGATGAGAAAGATTTACCCGATGCTTTCTTGCGACGCTGTTTATTTCACTTTCTTGAATTTCCCAAACGTCAGCAGTTAATTGAGATTATCAATGCTCATTTTACAGCTTCTCCAGAAAAATTAGTGAATGCGATTATCGATCGCTTTTTGGAGTTGCGTGAAGAGATGCGGAAAGATAAGGGAGAATCTGGTAAAAAAGTTAGTACCAGTGAATTGATGGATTGGTTTCGGGTGTTGCGTCACTATCCTGAAGATAAAGTTTTAACTGAGTTACCTCAAAAACTTTTATATCCGGGCGTGTTGCTGAAGAGTTGGGATGATTACAATCGCTATGCCAAAGAAAGGCGTATTGGGGGTAGCTTATGATTAGACATCAGAGTTTTGAAGGACTTTTAGAAATTACCATTGATCAAGCACTGGCAATTGTAGAGTATGTAATGAATGACGAGCATTTGAACGAACTTCAAGAAATTGTCTTTCGTCTGTCTTGGGAAAGAAAATCTTATCAGGAAATAGCCCAATTCACCGGCATTGCACCGAATTATATCAGGGATGTTGGATCTCAACTCTGGAATCAACTTTCAACATCATTTGGCGAACAGGTTGGAAAAGCTAATTTTCAATCAGTCATCAAGCGATACTTAAAGCGAAATCAAGTAATTGTCAATCGCAATCAGGCTATTGGAGATATCCCAAAATTATTAGAGGGTAGGCAAGATGCCTGCCCACCCGATGCTTTTATGCAGACCTCTATTGTTGATGAACTTCCACTGATTGAGCTTTTTACTCAACTGCGGGAGGCAGGTTTTTTGCTAGGTATCAGCGAATATAAGCTGTTGCTGCAAGCTTTACACAAGGGGTTTGGAACGATAAATCGCGATTCTTTATACCGCTTATGTAAAACTCTGTGGGTAAAATCGGATGAAGATAAGCGCCTGTTTGACTATCACTTTGAAATAATTATCAAAGACAGTCAGGAAACAGCATCAGCCATCCCCGAAGAACAAGATATTTCGCAAAAAACCGAGAATTATGATACAATCGAAACAGCAACCGCGACAACTGAACTAACTACTGAAACTGTAATTCATGCCCCGCAGCCTGAGTTAACAGCAGCAATAGAAGATGAAGTGCAAGCTGCTAAGGCGGTGATGCAAGCTACGAATGCTGATGAGCAGATTTCTTACAAAAATTTCATCCTGACATCGGAATATTTTCCGGTGACGCGGCGACAGATGAAGCAGAGTTGGCGTTATTTACGCCGTCCCGTGCGAGAAGGGCCGCTGGTAGAATTAAATGTGGAAGCTACAGTTAACCAGATTGGGAGACAGGGGATTTTATTGAGTCCGGTAATGATGCCGCGCCGGGTAAATCAGTCGGAATTACTATTATTAATCGATCGCGATGGTTCGATGGTTCCCTTTCACGATTTGTCAGAACGGTTAGCAGAAACAGCGGTGCGGGGTGGACGTTTAGGCAATGCTGGCATTTATTATTTTCACAATTGTCCGGTGGATTATCTCTACCGCGATCCCTATCATTTGGAAGCCGCAAAAATTGAGAACTTGTTGGCTAAATTGCGGCCTCAGAGGTGTGCTATCTTACTTTTTGGTGATGCTGGGGCGGCTCGCGGGGGTTATAGTGAAGATCGGGTGAAGTTGACGGCGTTGTTTCTCAAGCAGATTAAGGCCAAAGTGCGGTATGTAGCTTGGCTGAATCCTATGCCGATGTCGCGCTGGGAAGGAACGACGGCGGGTGAGGTGGCGCGTTTGGTGCCGATGTTTGAGATGACGCGGGGGGGATTGCAAAATGCGATCGCCCTGTTACGCGGAAAGAGTCAGAATTCGGTTTTTGTCGGGACTGAGTAGAGGGAGATGAAATGAAACCAGAAGTAGCCCGCAGGCGGATTGAAGCTTTTGAGAGACGATTCGGAAAAGTGCATTTAATTTTTGCGTGTCATGCGGCATTTCCTTTGGCGCTAACACCGGATTTGTTATATAAGTTGTGGGCAAATTTCCAGTGGGATATTCACGGGAAGGTGTTGGGAATTACGTGGGTAATTGTGGCAGATTTGTTGCTTTCGAGTTTGTGCGATGAGGTGGGGCGAGAACTTTATGAGATCGATACAGCGGTGCGAAAATTGCTGTTAAATAGGTTGAAGGAGGATGAGAATTTTGGGCAGTTGCGGATTAATGAATTGTCGGATTTTTTGCTTGTTTATGTGCGGCAGCAACTTAATAGTAATGACCAGGAAGTGCGGGATTTTGCTCAGGCGCAACGGTGGACGGCTTTGGCTTATGTAAGACCCAGCGAGGCCGCGCGTGAATTAGGTTTGGCTTTAAGCAAATTTTGCGGACAAAATATAACTATAACAGACAAAACAGAGATAGTGCGTATAGCATCATTGGTAGAAACTTTTGCAGAACCACTTGAAGGATTTCAGCCACTGCTAGTTTTTGCGCGTAGTTTTAGCAATTTTGCGTATGGTGATTTAGAGGGTGCTGCTACTGAATTAAAAAAAATATCTAGGCAAACTCGCCAAACAGAAAACAGTTTGTCTACTTCTAACCAAACATCATATCAAAGTAATAAATCGATAGACGAAACTAGCCTTGCAAATAAATCCCCGTCGAGTATGTTAGTTATTCTTACTCTGGAAGATGGTGATTTTAACAAAGGGTTTCCGGTGACATTGCAGATTGGCGAAGAAGGCTATCCCTGCCACAGCATGAACAGTGGCAAATTACCGCCGTTTCCCCAAATCCCATCGCTGTATACTTCTTGGCAGTCTGAGTATTGCGATTTTCTCATACCTTTTAGAAGACAGTCACCAAAGCTTGGAAAAAAGTCAGCCATATTACAAAAAAATTCATATTCTGTTAATGATGTCTATGAAAAAAGTGCAGATTTAATTAAAAATCTGAATAGCTGGCTCAACTCGGAGACATTCAGCCCGATTAAAGAGACGTTTTTAAAAAACATAAAATACGATGACACTGTGCGGGTGATTATTCAGACGGAAGATCCGCTATTGCAACGACTACCTTGGTATTTATGGGATTTATTTGCACATTACAGTTTCTCAGAAGTGGCCCTTTCCTCCGCTGCATTTGAACCCGTTGATCCGTCCATACAACCTAAACCCAAAGTGCGGATATTAGCTATTTTAGGCGATTATTCTAATGATCAAAATGGTATCTCCTTGAATCTCAATGCCGATAAGCATTTATTGGATAATTTACCAGACGCTGAAACGGTATTTCTCGTGGGACCAACACTGTCTCAATTAAATGAGCAGCTTTGGGATGAACGCGGTTGGGATATTTTATTTTTTGATGGACATAGTAGCAGTCAACCCGATGGTATCGGGAAAATGTTTATTAATTCTCATGAAAGTTTGACTATACCAGATTTAAAGCTTGGTCTACAAAAGGCGATTAAACGAGGATTGCAATTAGCGATTTTCCAGTCCTCCGATGGGTTGGGAATTGCGAGAGATTTGGCACAGTTGCAGATTCCCCAAATTATTGTCATGCGGGAAGCAGTAGCGGATTTAGTTGCTCAAAAATTCTGCGAATATTTTTTCAGTTCCTTTTTTAACGGTAAATCTTTATATCTTGCATTCAGAGAAGCGCGGGAAAGATTATATGGATTAGAAAACATTAATCCCTGTGCCAGTTGGTTACCAGTTTTATTCTCAAATGCTGCGACAAACCCTCCACTATCGCAAGATTTTATTAATATAGGAGCCGAAAACAATAAGTTACTGAACTTGAGTGATTCACTTCAAGACTTGGCAGATCAGTTCTTAGCTCAGGGTTGGCAAAGGATAGAAGATTTGCCCCCTGAAATCAGAATTGCACAAGTTCCCAGGTAAATGAAGTACAAAAAACCCTTTCCCGTAGGGACTGTGGATGGTGCAGCGCCTGCTTTCCTAGTTTCTACTGTGTACTTGCTCAACCTGCAATCTGCTGTAATTTGGACTCACTTAGACGAGGTACATACCAAAAATCGAAAATCTTGACTTTCATAGAATTTGGCGTACCTCATGTCAGTAAAAAGAGCTATAGTGATAATCCAGATATCAAATAATATAACTTTTCAAAACTAACCTTTCCTTAGACAATTACTCCCAGTCAGAATAACTCATTCAGCTTTCCTGTAGGTTATCAATAATCCTTGCATCACCATTTTCAGTCTCATTTATCAAGTATCGATCGCCCAAAATGTCCCCAAACATTAATTATGCGATATTTTTGGTGCTCAATCCGCTATCCTTTTGCCGATGTTCACCAACACCAGCCACTTCCTCAAACCATCAACCTGTAAAGCATACAGCCTAAAGATAGTTATAATCTGGCGATCGGATGAAAACTCACAACAGGTTTTAATTTGGCTTAGATATCTTCCCACAATACGGGTCGAAACCTCAACAAAAAGATATCCCCAGCAACGTAGATATTGTCAACATTACATATCTCACAGATTTCGCTGTACTTTTTAAGCCGGTAATCTGCTATCAATCGGATAATTAGGTGATAAATAAATCAAAAAGCTAACGCTTATTAAGAGAATGATAAAATTAGCACCAGGCACTAACTAATGATTCAAGCTTTACTAGAACGACCGCAGGAATTTAAACAAATTCCCTTCGCACTCAAACCGCAACAACAGCAAGCCCTAGAAAAAGTAAGAGCCTTTCTAACCAGTACCGAGTCATTCTTCTTGCTTTGCGGTTACGCAGGCACAGGAAAAAGTACAATTGTCTTC
>JBBSNU010000002.1:0-28484 GCA_038260455.1 Chroococcales cyanobacterium
ATGATTATTTGTCAAGACGGTGACACTATCTTGCTTTCTGGTAATGTAATTTGATTAGATTCAATCACACAATACGGTATCGCAATGGTCGTCGGCGAATTCAAACCAGGTTTAGAAGGTGTTCCCGCCACCTTGTCCAGTATTAGTTATGTAGATGGACAAAAGGGGGTGCTAGAATATCGCGGGATTAGCATTGAGGAACTAGCTCTCAAAAGTTCCTTTGTGGAAACTTCGTATTTATTAATCTGGGGCGTACTTCCGACAAAGGAAGAACTAGAAGCTTTCGAGCATGAAATTCGCTATCACCGCCGGATCAAATATCGCATCCGGGATATGATGAAATGCTTTCCCGAAAGAGGACATCCAATGGACGCGCTGCAAGCTTCAGCAGCGGCCTTGGGCTTATTCTACTCGCGCCGAGCTTTGGCCAACCCAGCATACATTCGAGAAGCTGTAGTGCGGCTGCTAGCCAAAATTCCGACAATGGTGGCGGCGTTCCAGCAAATGCGGCGGGGTAATGACCCGCTGTTACCGAGGGACGATTTAAACTACTCGGCTAACTTTCTTTATATGCTCAACGAGCGAGAACCAGATCCGCTGTTGGCTAATATTTTTGATGCTTGTCTGACTCTCCACGCCGAACATACAATCAATGCTTCTACATTTTCGGCAATGGTAACAGCTTCGACACTAACAGACCCTTACGGGGTGATTGCTTCTGCCGTTGGCACTTTGGCGGGGCCGCTGCACGGGGGAGCAAATGAAGAAGTGATTGATATGTTGGAGCAAATTGGTTCGATAGAAAACGTGCGGCCTTTTGTCGAGAAGTGCATTGAAAATAAGGAAAAAATTATGGGCTTCGGCCACCGAGTTTACAAGGTGAAAGATCCCAGAGCAACTATTCTTCAAGGGTTAGCCGAAAAGTTGTTTGAAAATTTCGGACATGACGATTATTACGACATTGCGATCGAGTTGGAAGCAGTGGTTGAGGAAAAAATGAGTCATAAAGGAATTTACGCAAATGTAGATTTCTATTCGGGTCTGGTGTATCGGAAAATGGGAATTCCGACTGATTTATTTACCCCTGTTTTTGCGATCGCCCGCGTTGCCGGCTGGCTGGCCCACTGGAAGGAACAGCTAGAAGCAAATCGCATTTACCGCCCTACTCAAATCTATACGGGTACTCACGGCGAGCCTTATATTGCGATCGAGGACAGGCCCGCATCCTTAAGTATAGCGATCGACCCAGACCGGTAAATGGCGATCGGATTTGTTTTGCATACGTGAAGTAGCCGTAGGGTGCGTCGCCCTGCAAAAATCTGTCAATAAAAATCGACTTTTCGAGTAGCGACGCACCTGATCAAAATTTTGGTTTTTTTCCTGATTTCTGGAAAAGAGCAGGTGCGTCGCCATGAGATTGTCGCTGTTGATGAAGGATTGTCGATGGCGACACACCCTACGGCTTAACTTATTTATCTCAACTCCCGGTAGATACTTGGGACAAACCGTTAAAAACGGTGATTACAGAGAATGGATGAGGTAATTATTAAATTATCTAAAGATGGAAGAATAAGTAACATCTTCTTGGTATTATAAATTTACAATTATTTTCTATTTATAATAATTATGCGTATTGAAGAACTACATTTACAAAATTTTCGAGGCTTTCAAGAACTACACTTGAATAAGTGTCCTTCCCATTTGCTTGTTTTCATTGGATCTAATGGTTCAGGTAAATCATCTATTTTAGACAGTATTGCTATACTTTTATCAAGATTTATACATGAATTACTTCCTAAGCAACCTTATTACAAAAAACTAGAGTTTGATCTCATAGAAGATGATATCAATATAAATGCACATCAAACACAAGAATCTATTCGTATTGTCATAGACTCAGATATAAAACTTTCTTGGGAGATGTCCAGAAACAGCGATCAATTCAAATCTATAACCCAGAAAAAAGAAATTAATCAGTATGCTGTCGATTTACATCAACAATTAAAAAATGAGCCTAATTTATCCATACCATTATTAGTTTACTACCAAACACAACGAATAGTTACAAACTCTAATTTTGGAAAAAGAGTTATTCGTAGACCTAATCAATTTGATGCTTATAAATCAGCATTTTCAAATAATATCAACGATTTTAAAGATTTTTTTAATTGGTTTAAAGAAGAAGAAGAATATGAAAATGAAATTCGATTAAGAGAAGATAATAGCTTTAGAAATACCAACCTTGAAATTGTGAGAAAGGCTATAGAAATATTTTTAGAATCTTTCCCTGATAGCAAATTCATAAATCTTCATGTTGCTCGTGTAAGTAGTAGAGAATTAACTAATCATCGTTTTGATAGTCCTTCATTAGTTATTGAAAAAAATGGTGAAAACTTTAAAGTAGATCAACTTTCTGACGGTGAAAAAACCTTACTAATGATAGTAGTTGACATTGCTAGAAGGTTAGCAATATCGAATCCTAGTATTACAAATGCTTCAGAATTGCTAGAAAAAGGAACAGGAATAATATTAATTGATGAAATAGATTTACATTTACATCCTCAATGGCAAAGAATTGTCATTCCTAGTTTTAGAAGAACATTCCCAAACTGTCAATTTATTGTTACAACTCATTCACCTCAAGTCTTGAGTGGAGTCAACCGAGAAAACGTATTTATTTTAGAAGATTCAAAAATACTAGAATTTACACCCCACACTTTTGGGAGAGACAGTAATTCCATTCTCTTTGAAGTTATGGGTGTGAAAAAAAGACCTGTGAAAATGCAGGAAAGAATAGACAAATGTTTTGAAATGATAGATAATGATAACTTAGAGGAAGCTAAACTAGAACTACAAAAGTTATCTGAATTATTGGGAAATAACGATCCAGAATTAGTAAGAGCTTATACACTTATAGATTTTTTAAGCAGGGTAGAATGAAACGTATTATCAAAGGTTCAGAACCTCCATGTCTTTTACAATATCGTCAAACAAACAACGCAAAATATGGTGATTATCGTCCAAAAGAACCTTTAAAAAAGGCATTATTGGAAGAACAAGGTTATATTTGTTGTTATTGTATGCAACGAATATCTATAGATGATATGGAAATTGAACATAACAAAGCTCAAAATGAGAATTGCTATCCAGAGTTACAACTAGACTACAAAAATTTACTAGCTTCTTGCACTGGTAATAGAGGTAAAGGATTAAAAAATTTTCATTGTAATGCAAGAAAGGGACATTACGAAGGAAACAATAACATTTGTACAATAACTCTTAATCCAGCAGATAGTAATAAAAATTGCGAAAATTACATCAAATATGGTTCTACCGGAAACCTTTTTTCTGATGATGAAACTATTAATAATGAGCTAAATGAAATTTTAAATCTGAATCACCCAACTCTTATAGATAATCGTAAAATAGCTTTAGATGTTATTATTCTAGTATTAAATAGAAAGTTTCCCAATAAAACTTGGTCAAAGGAAGCTATCCAAAAGAAAGTAGAAGACCTGACTAGCAAAGATGCAGAAGGTAAGTATAGTCCATACGGCCAATATATTGTTTGGTATTTAAGCAAAAGATTAAATAACTCTTAAACCGTAATTTAAATATTATTAGTGCGATCGCCGATCTTGTAGGGTGTGTTAATGAAATGTAACGCACCTTGTTTTTTTCTCAGCAGCAATTCCAAATTCCAAATCTGCTACTATTGAAAGCCTTACGCCAAGAAGATTTTTAAATTCTTGATAGTTTGAGCGCTGAAACGGCGCAAAATCCTTCTGAATTTATTTTTGCTGAACCTTATCGCTTTTAACAATTTTTTAAAATATGCTAAATATTAGATCGGTCAACGTAGTTTTTGGAGAGGCAGATGATGCAGGCGATGCAGGAAATCGCCTTCTAAAACACATTAAATCATTCGAGGATGTTTGTTGTTGCGTGAAATAGCGATCGCCCCTTACAAACTTGAGAAGATGATTGTTGGGGCGATCGCCCGTTGTGCAAGATTACCTAGATTTTCTGGAAGAATTAGCAGCCGAGTACAGCAACACACCGTTAAACGCAGCAGATCACTAATTGCTAACAACCAACCCGGGGCGGTAAATCCCTAAATTTTGCAAATACATTTGTTCTAGTTTGGGCATCGACGATTCCACGGAACCGCCAAAACGCCGAAAAGAAGGCCAGATGTAAGCGAGTTTTCTGACTGCTGACTCCAATCTACCCGCTTCGATATCTTCTAAGGCACCTTTTTCTCGGATTAACTCTACAGCTATAAAGTCTTGATTTTGGGGGCTGAAATCGGTGATGCTAAATTTTTTGGCGAATCTGTCCCAAGTTGTGCTCAAAAACTGATACCGCCCGGCCGCGTCGGAACACAGCTTTTTGCCGTAGCGGCGGCCGCATCTCATTTCTCTGGGATGGTCGCTGAAACTGACAAATGTGGTGCCTGTGTACTGGGTGCGGTAGCCGTCGGGGCTAGCGGTGCCTTCGGCGGCGGCGATGGTGTCGAGAAAGGCTTTGACTCGATCGCGCTCAATGTTATTCTCTCTTCCGTCTGGTGAGTTGATAGCCCCAACAAACGGCGTGCGTTTAGGAGGTTCCGAGATTTCTGCCGAGACAGTTTGTCCCCACAATTTCGGGGTCATTCTACCGAAAAAAAACGACAAACAGATGCACAAACTCCACGAGACTTTAAAAGGGAGGCGTTTTGACGGCTTGCTGCGCTGTCGCACCGGCCACTCCTGCAGGGGAATGGCTGCGGGTAAGATTCTTGTTTGCTGGCCGAAGGCGAACAAGGATTTGAGTGCTAGCAAGGTTTGTTTGTAGAAACGGGATGCAGCTTTGCGAGCCCTCATGGCTGCGGCGAAAGTCTGGACATCTGTCAGAGTTACTTCTGCCAGCGGTTTTGCTACAAACATCCGAAAACTATTGGCCGCCTGCCAGCTAAAGCGCTTGCTGCGGCTGGATTGGCGCTCCACCCACAGGCGAATTAGCTGGATGTCGGAAATGGGTTGCAGATGGCTTCCCAGATTTTCTGGTGCGTACAAGATTACCTCCTGATATCACTTCTAGTTGAAGGTTCCCAGTTATAACGGTTGAAATCCACAGGGATCAATGGAAACTCGCTTCAAATACTAAGTGATACTACTAAGCGCTCACCGGGTCAAGTGTAACGGCCGATTGTTGTTCGAGGAGTTGAACGTAAAGTTGACTTAGTTGGGAGGCTACACCGTCCCAACTGAAATAGGCTTGGACGCGCCTGCGGCCTGCTTGTCCGAGTTGCTGGCGCCATACAGAGTCAACTAACAGCCGATCGATCGCACCGGCAAATACTACTTCATTTTTCGGCGGCGCGAGCAAACCGGTTTCTCGCGGCACTACCGTATATTTCAATCCTCCCACGTCGGAGGCGACTACGGGCGTGCCGCAGGCCATCGCTTCAACGGCGACTAAACCGAATGGTTCGTAGTGGCTGGGAACGACGCAGACATCGGCGGCGGCGTAGTATGCCGGGAGAATATCTCGGCTCAAGCTGCCGGGAAAACTGGTAATGTCGCTTAAGCCTAATTCTTCGACGATGTTGCCAATCCGATCGCGCTCTTTCCCGTCGCTTTCCCCCACGCGCCAGCCACCGCCGACGATCAGTTTTAAATCTGCCTTGCGTAGCGCTGACAGACTGACGGCGCGGACTAAGGTTTCGATACCCTTGCGGTGGTCAAAACGGCCGACGTACAGCACGACTTTGGTTTCGGGGGCTATTCCTAACTGGCGGCGGGCGGCCGATCGCCCGATCGAGCCGAACTGCTTAATATCCGTACCGCAGGGAATGATGTCAATATTGCCTTTTGAGGAAACCAAAGACCTCATGTGTTCTCTTTCTTGGGGACTGGTAGCCACCACGCAATCTGCTGTTTCCAAAAGCGTTTTTTCCACTTGCAGCCTAGTTTTGGCAATCATCGGAATTGTCGAAACCGACTTATATTTAACTGCTGCTAAAGAATGATAAGTGTGAACTTGGCACAGGGGTTGCGATTTTTTCAACTCCATTCCCACCCAAGAAGACAGCCAGTAATTCGTGTGAACTAAGGGATATTCAAAGCCTGACTCTAATTGAAACTTCTGAAATTCGCGAACAAAGATTGGCAAATATCCGTAAAGTTCATCCCTGGGAATAAATTCTTGCGGCCCTGCTACTAGCCGAATTGTCCGGCAATTGCGACTGTGCTGTACAATTCTTGCTTGTTGGCGATCGGATGAGCGGGTGAACATATCAACTTCCCAACCCTGTTTCGCCAGAGCTTCCCCTACTTGACGCACGTAAACATTTTGACCGCCCGCTTCTTCTTTGCCAATTTCCACAGCCGGATCGCCGTGTACGGAGATCAGGGCGATACGTTTTTTTGTTAATGACATCATGATTTTTAGCAAAATTTTAAAAAATGCAGCAGGTTAAAACTGGAATTTTGGCTACAGCGCCGGGAATGGAGGGTAACTGCTAATTTTAATTAAAGTCAAAGTGCGCGATCGATAAATCAGTCTTCAGGGATAAATTGCCGGAGAAATTGGAAATACGAGTTCCTTCTGCTGGCAGAGACTAGCAGCAGCTCAAACTCTCGATAATCTAAATGGAAATGAACGAGGGTGAAGGAAATTGTCCGAATTTGGGCGGGGCTCTAACTCGAACCTGCTTTCAGCTTGTGGTTGGAGATATTCCCGTCAGTCGGAGGCCTGATTTTTATCCATTGCGATAAATAGGTAGGAATTTGGATAAAGCAGAAATAAATCGTCCCGAAGACAGAACTTGTTCGGGACGCATCCTATTTCAAAAACCCGGTTTCTTCATCTGACTCTCTCGAAAAACAGCCACGATTTTCAAAGAAACCGGGTTTTTTTGACCTTAGTCCTAAGAATGTTAAAGGACGAGGGAAAAAAAGCAAAATTATTGCCTTCAAAATTTTTCTTTTCTTCCGCCTTTTGCCTTCT
Organism: Chroococcales cyanobacterium; assembly: GCA_038260455.1. Classification (GTDB taxonomy): domain Bacteria; phylum Cyanobacteriota; class Cyanobacteriia; order Cyanobacteriales; family Microcoleaceae; genus Microcoleus. Next base: position 6,994 of record JBBSNU010000002.1, read on the forward strand.
GCCTTCTTCGCTCAATTAGACTTGAGTTACCTAAATTTCGATCGAGCTGTTAACCGCAGATTTAAAGCGGATAAACACCGATGGACGCAGATAATTCGATGGAGTCTGCGATTGAGTGCAAGAGTTCTACTAACCTCTGTTAAATTCGTTAAATCTGCTAAATCCTGTACACCGCAACTGCAGCCGAACTTCCTGCTTTTGTCAAACCACGGGTTGTAGCTTAACCTCAAATTTCCCGTTTGTCTAATCTTAGGAATTGTTCCGATGTTTGGGTGCAAAGGATTCATTCCCTGTTTTCCATGTTGAGGATATTGTTTCGCGAAGTTCGCATTTTGGAACCGTATCGGTTAGCCCAAACTTGGGTAAACTCGGCACCCAAGAACAAAATTTGAGCGGAATAATTAATCCAAAGCAGGATAATCACGAACGAGCCCGCTGCACCGTAGGTAGAGGCAATACCGCTGCTTCCGAGGTAAGCTCCAATTAGGGATTTGCCGATCGTAAACAGCATAGAGGTAATGGCTGCACCGATCCAAACATCATTCCAGGCAAGCTCGACATCGGGCAAGAGTTTGTAAATTAAGGCAAAAAGCATCGTGACTACGCCAAAGGAAAGAGCAAAGTCCACAATTTGCCAAATGCCTACTGGTAAATGCAGCAAACCGTTCAACCAAGAGCTGATGGCTGCTAAAACGGCGCTAATTACTAAAGATACTAGCAAGAGAAACCCTATGCCTAAAATCATCGCAAAAGACAATACGCGGTCTTGCAGGAATCCCCAAATGCCTCGTCCGGGACGCGGTGCAACATTCCAAATAGTATTGAGGGCATCTTTGAGATTAGTAAACACGTTGGAAGCGCCCCACAAAAGTGTAGCGAGACCGACTAAAGTAGCAATCATTCCAGACTTTGGTTCGGAGGCTTTGAGGATGAGTTCTTGGACGGTTTGAGCGCCATCTTTGCCGATTAAACTTTGGAGTTGGCCGACGATTTGACCTCGGGCTGCGTCTTCACCAAAGGCTAAACCGACGATCGCAATTACGATAATTAGCAGCGGGGCGAGGGAGAAGACCGTGTAATAGGCTAGGGCGGCGGCTAGGGTTGGGGCTTTATCTTTTTGCCATTGAGCAAAAGTTTCTTTGAGCAGCGATATGACTGTTTTTAAGTTCACGGTTTTTGGTTTCCTCATACTTAGCGTTCATCAAGGGATTATAATAGATTAAGGTCTTTTTAGCGTCTCCCACAAGTTAGATCGAGCGATTAGCAAATTCTGAAAATTACTTTTATGTCAGATTCCAACGCAACTGTTAACAGCACCGATGTCAAATCTTCCAAAAAAGCAATTTCTTGGGCAAAACTGAGCGCATTAGTAGCAGCGGTCAATTTCTTGTTGCTGATTTTCCATTTTAGTTACGCGCAGATGCGCCCTGTTTATCTGAGCTATTTTCCGGGTTTAGTTAAAATTTACGATCCGATTAAAGGCATTGATTCGAGTTTGCCAAATCCCGAATATTTGCAAGCCTCTGACCAGTTTTGGCGAATTGATGCGTTTTTTATCGGTTATTTTTGGGCGGAATTTTTCATAAAAAGTCTGTTCCATACCCGCCGCAAACCGGGGGTAAGTTGGTTGGATTTTGTGCTGAGGCGCTGGTACGAGGTGTTTCTGCTGATTCCGATTTGGCAGGGGTGGCGGATTCTGCCGGTATTGGTGCGGCTGCACAAGTCGGGTTTGGTTAATCTCGATCGCGCAGTTACTCAAATTACCTACGAACCGGTGGCTTATTTAGCCGATACGATGTCGGAATACATGATGGTGCGGTTTATCAATCAAGCTCAAAGTTCGATCGAACAGGGCGACGCAGCGCGGGTAATGCTGGAACCGCAGCAGCCCTACCTTCACGTCAATCAGGAAAATACGATCGAACGAATTACCAAGCGGATTTTGGATCTAACAATTTACAAAGTTTTGCCGCAGGTGCAACCGGGTTTGGAAGAATTGCTGCACCACAATTTGCAGGCGACAATCAAACAGTCGGATTTTTATCAACTCCTGCAAACTTTCTCTCCGATTAATATTTTGCCTGAAGAAATGACCGAACAACTAGCCAATTATCTGGCTCAAATTGCGGTTGATGTGGTAGCAACTACTTACGAAGACGATAAGGGGCGAAAAATTATTGATAATTTCAGCCAAGAATTTAATCAAAGTTTGCGGCGGGAGTTGCAAGACGAGAAAACTCTCGGAGAATTGCAGTCGCTGCTGTCGGATTTGTTGGAAGAAGTTAAGTTGAATTACATTCAAGGCGGGTTGAAGTCCGATCCTGAGCAAACTTTTACGGAAATTAACTCGTTGCGGGGGGTAAAAGAAAGTTGATAAAGCAATTAGTTTCGGGTTTGTGAATTGGATTTTTTTAACGAACCGCGAAGGCGCTAAGGGCGCGAAGGGGGAAAAGAGAAGAGTAAGAGTTCACAAGTTCTACGGGTAAGGTGCACAGTGCGCCTCCTACAAATACGGGTAGTGCGGATATCCGATGTCAATCTATCTGAATGGCTAAGCTAAAATAAAGGTATTAGTCAAAAACATCTATCATATTATTTATCTATTTTGAACAACCTTGCTAGCCTGGAAATAGAAGTCGCTCAAACACTGCTGAGATTAGCAATGTTGCTGGGCTTAACACTTTTAATCGCGTTTTTTGTGGCGGCAGAATTAGCATTAGTATCAGCCGATCGCCATCAAATCCGCCAACTCGCCCAGTTGCGCGATCGCCCAAATGCCAAAACCGCCGAACTCGTCCACCAAGCGCAGAACAAGATACCGCATTACCTGTCGGTGACTCAAACAGGCACAACGGCAGGGAGCTTGCTGTTGGGTTGGTTGGGCGAGAGTGCGACTGTACACTGGATCGAGCCGTGGATCGACAAATTGCCGATCGGTCATTTACCCGCCATGTTGAGCGCTCATTCGATCGCAATTCCCGCAGCTTTTATCTTAGTAACTTACGTCGAGATAGTATTAGGAGAACTAATTCCCAAAGTATTAGCAACCCACGCCCCAGAACGCACCGCTTTGCTGCTGATGCCAGCCCTAGAAATCTGCTCAAAAATACTGTGGCCGCTGCTAGCAATTCTCAACGGTACTGTGTGGCTGCTGACAGGTTGGATTACCAGTAAAAAGTCGGAGTCCCTGCTGCCAACTTCCGAAGCCACGATCATTCAAAAAGATGCTCATTCAGCACTGATTTCCGGCATCTGGGAAGTAACAGCAGTTAACGAAAAACTAGGGTTAAACCTGCCCGCGAACCAAGCCTACCAAACAATCGCCGGATTCGTGATTCACAATTTAGGTAAAATGCCCACTCAGGGCGATCGATTATTGTGGGGCGAATTAGAAATAGAAGCAGCAAATGTAGTAGAAGGCTGTTTAGAAACAGTGCTGCTGCGCCAAGTAACTCGCCCTTTGTTTGAGACTCAACAGCCAGAACTCGTGTTAAATTGATAGCAACTCGGGGTTCAAATTTGATTGTAGATCCAACCGTGATAATGGCATTGCAATGCGCCGCTACAAACCTTTCCTGCGGATAAAGGACTGCTGCGGTGCAAACAGCGCTCGCGTAATGTCGCAGCTTGTCCATCTTCTGGGCGAAACATTGCCAGCCACTCCCCGTCAGGCGATCGGGCTAAAACAGTGTTAGGTTGTAATTAGTCGCTCAGTGCGACAACTTACCAAAAATCTGCAAATTGCATAAAGCACAGTTTATGAGGTGGATATGCTGACAACGCTTTGGGCTACTGTTCGACAAGGGAAAATTGAACTGCTGGAGTTATCAGAGTTACCCGAAGGGGCAAAAGTATTAGTAACAGTCTTACCTGATGAAGAAGCTGAGTTGTGGCTTCAAGCGAGTCAAACATCACTAGATACAGTTTGGGACAATACTGAGGATGATGTTTATGCCCAGCTACTCTAAAAATGACATAATTTTGGTTAGATATCCCTTTTCAAACTTGTCTAGTTCTAAGGTAAGACCAGCAATTGTTGTGAGTGCGCCGCACGTATCTCAAGACATTATGATTGTGCCATTGACAAGCAAAACTGCATCCTTACTTGAGGGTGAGTTCGTACTTGCTGAATGGTCAACAGCAGGGTTAAATGTGGCTACAGCAGTCAAGCGAGGTTTGTATACAGTGCATGAAAGCTTGGTTGTAACGACAATTGGCAAATTAGCGGATTCTGATGCTAAGCGACTTGACCAATCTCTTCGAGGTTGGTTAGGGTTGTAGTGCAGCCATACAGTATAATATTTCCTGCTTTGTCTGGTTTCGCATAAGGAGGGCGATCGCGCAATGCCGCAGCTTGTCCATCTTCTCCCCGAAATATTGCCATCCACTGTCCGTCAAGCGCTCGGGCTCAAACAGTGTTAGGTTGTAATTGGTCGCTCAGTGCGACAATGTACCAGAAATATGCAAATTGCATACAGTATACTTTATGAGGTGGATATTCTGAAAAGGCTTTGGGGTAATGTTCCACTATGGAAAATTGAACTGCTAGAGTCATCATAGTAGTTAAGAAATATTAAAAAACGATGTAGTAATGCAGAAAAAGTGGAATAAGTGATTACTACAATAAATTTGTAGTAGAGCGTATTGAAATATAGGAGCTAAGGATCAAAGCGAAAAAAGGAAAGTATTACGATTCAAAGCAACGATTATTCATCTGAGTTTGAGAGAAAATTCAAAGAGAGTTATCCGATGCAAAAAAATGTCGATGAAAATAACATTAACCCAGGAGAACAGCTAAGGGAATTTCTCAAAAAACTTTTCCCTGCTGATGTCAAAAATGACTCCTTTATTTCAAGAATAGATTATACTCTGCAAGCTGATGGAGAATTGAGAGATTTAGTTTACAATAGCACCATCAACTATGTATTGCGACGACTGATAGTAACCGCTGATTATTTTCAAAGGAAGTGTAAAAAAGAGGATAAAGGAGATGAAAAATTCATAACTGATTTGAGAGCTTTCCTGAAGGATGATATGCGCTTCCCTGAAAAGCCTACTGGACGAATTATTGCCTTAATTCGTGAGTGTTTGGATAAGAGAAATGCACACGTAGCAGACAGCACTAAACATAACATAAGAAAGAGAGCCAGAAATAATAATAAGGCTTGCTATATCTGTGGCGGCGAACTGGACTTTGATACCAAAAACAAAGACTCATACAACGGCGACGAACAGGACTTGGATACCAGAAAAAAAAACTCATACAACTTGGCCGAAGTGGAGCATAAATGGCCGCAAACAATGGGCGGTGCAAGTGATAATTTTAATCTTGAAGTCGCTTGCTCAACTTGTAATGGTAAAAAGTCAGATCATATAGATGCTAGCGATTTTCATTATGAAAAGATATGTCTCGTAAGTGATGAAAACGATAAACACTTTCCGACGGAGATGAACAGGCAATATGAATTGGCTTTATGGGCTAAAAGAGAATTTAAGTGTTCTATTTGTGAAAAATCAGCAGCCGATGCGGGAAAGTTAAAATTTGGACGCAAAAATCCCAATGATAGTTGGCATTTCTTAAATATAGAGATTTTTTGCGAAAAACATCATAAAATAAGGGGATAGTTATGACTGAACACAGGTGTTATTTTGGCAGTTTAATATCACAGCGCACAGATGAAAAGGTAACTCGTTTTTTTGTTTTTAATGCACGCGCAAAAGATTTGAAAGAGTGGTTGGGAATTCGACGAATAAAAGATGTCAAAAAAGGAGCGCAGCGTGTACTAAGAAAAGCTAGAGCTAGTGCAGTTACAAAATTCATAGAGGCTAGTCCAATTAATACTATTCCTAATAGTATACTTATAGCTTTTGATCCAGGCAAAGCAAAGTTTACCTCTTTAAGTACAAAAATTAGCGAAGGTATTATTCAAACGAAGAGTTCCTTAGAAAAGCCTGTAAACATATTGAATGGCTGTGATAATCAACTCAATTGGGGAATTATTGAGTTTTCATTTGAACGCAATGAACAAGAGGATGCTAAACCAGCACTTATTGTAGACGGACAGCACCGTCTTTATGGTATGTCTGATTTTGATAAAGAGGATTTACCAATAACTGTTGTTAGCTTAATAGATGCTAATCGTCAAGAACAAGCTTTCCAGTTTATTGTAGTAAATAATAAAGCAGTACGAGTTTCAGCCGAAAATGTCAAATCTATTGTTGCAGATTTTAATGAAGATGAACTTGAGAAACGACTTGTACTAGCGCGTGTTAAATATGGTGATAAGCCACTGATACTTAGGTCTCTCAATGATTCTCCATCAAGCCCATTTCAAAATTTATTAGATTGGTCTTATAACAGAGAGATTACAGAAGAAACTCATCTAGTGCCAATTACTGCCATAGAACAAACAATGCGATATATTCGTAAGTCTTTTATAGTGCTTGAAAATGATGAAGATTCCTTAATCGAGTTTTTCTGTGCAACCTGGAGAGCGGTAAAAGGAAATTACCCAGAGCTTTTTGGAAAAAATAATCAATTTATGAGGAAGGCAAATATTAGTGCTTTCAATGAGTATATCACTGACCGATTAGTATATTTTTGGGAGATGGATTTACTAGATGTATTTGAAAGTGATGAAATTGAAGAAAAAGTGTTAGATATCATTAAACGTTTACCTAAAGAATTTTGGCTAAAAAATTGGAAGCTTAGAATTCAAGACACTCCAAATTTTAGAGACATCATAAAAAATGATTTAAAGACTATAATTACTAATTCAAAATTAGGCAAGGATTGGATGAATGATTTAGAGCTGATTGAAACAGAGGAATAGAGAATGTCCATATATTTGAAGCATTTCTTTTGCCCTTAAAAATCAAGTTCCAATTGTCTAACTAATCGATCGCGCCAGACAGGCCTGGGTGAGCTGCCGCCCACCCTAGGTTATATCCATTTACTTCACAACAAGCTCGATCGCACCCCCAACAAACTGCTCGTAATCCTCCAACAACCACGGAGGCAAACAACTATTCGCATCCTGAACTTGCAACTGCCCAAGGCGACAAAACAGCATCGCCGCCAACAAATTATTCACAGCTTCAGGCGCTCCAAATCCTTTACTCAACTCAGCAACCAACGACTTGAAAAACGCGCGATCGCTCTCATTCAAAGGCTCATTCACAAACCCGCAGCCCAGCACTGCCTTGTAACCCTTCCCGAAATCGCTCCGATACAAAAGTTCTAATTGTTCGCCAGAAACCCTCAGCCACAAATCAGCAATTTGCCTGCGAATTGACCGCAAATCTGCTATTACCAATTCCGCCGTCGGGTCAATTTCATAAAGATTGACTGCAGCAGTTAATTGATTGAGCAATTGCGGCAAATAATCTTGTTTCACAATTGTTTTTTCCGATGCCAACAATGCACTCTCAAACACATTTTCGTAATCCTCAATCAACCACTTGGGCAAGCGGGTGCGAGCGTCGGGAACCCGCATTTTTCCAGGAACAAAATACAGCATCGCACCAAGCAAAGCATTGATAGCTTGAGGATTCACTAACCCTTTACTAATTTCAGTTAATTGCTGCAAAAACTTCTGTTCTGCTTCCGTCATTGACTCGGATTGCAACCCGCAGCTAAGTATTGCTTGATATCCCTTACGAACTTCGCCTCGGTAAACTGTTTCCAGTTGTTCTGAAGGAACAATCAGCCAAAAATCAGCCAGTTGTTTGCGGATTTGGCGTAGTTCCAAAACTACCGATACGTCAGAAGGATCGATGCGATAAAGATTGACGCATCCTAACAGTTGATTGGCAAATTGCGGAGATTGAATATATTGCACCAGCAAGTCAGAACTTGACTCGGACTTGACTGCGGCTTCTGTCTCAAAAACTTGTTCGTAATCGTCAATTAACCAGTGTGGCAAGCGGTTGCGAGCGTCGGGAATTCGCATGGTTTCTGGTGGGAAATACAGCATCCCCGCCAGCAAGGCATTGACAGCTTTGGGATGCACTAATCCTTTGCTAATCTGAGTTAGTTGCTGCAAAAATATTTGTTCGCTTTCTATCATCGGTTGACGTTGAAAGCCGCTTTTTAGCAGGATTTGATAGCTGTTACCGGGCGCGCTTTGGTAAGCGGTTTCGAGATTTTCGGCGGGAAGGTTCAGCCAATAATCAGCGATTTGTTTGCGGATTTGACGCAGTTCGGATATTAGTGAAATGTTTGATGAGTTTCTCTGGTAAAGCTGGACGGCATTCGAGAGTTTTTCGCCAAAATCGGCTGGTTTGGGAATGCTATCCTGCAAGCTGCGGGCTGCTTCTAGGTGGCTGCTTTGCCAGTTGCTAAAGAGTTTTTGGAATAATTGGGCGATCGCCCCCGAGTATGCCACACTATCAAAACAGGCGGGATTGCCCTGCATTCTTTCCTTAATTTCCTGCCGTTTTTGCAGCCGCAACTGCGGGTTAGTGCCTAGACTGACGGCTAGCTGAATGTAAGATGCTTCGTCATAGGCAATTAAATCGGGCATTTGCAATTCCCGCAACATCGCCGCCCCTTGGCGGAATCGCAAAGCATTTCCCTCCACAACCACCGCCGGCAATCCTACTTGCAAAGGATCGATTAACGATGTAGCCCCAGCGTAGGGATAGGAATCGAGATAAACATCTGCTAGCTGCAAAAACTCTTTGACATCCGCGCGGCTTGGCAGTTGTTTTACGAACCGCAAGCGGTTGTTATTCACGCCGTATTTAGCGCAGACAGCGTTCATATTGTTAACAAAAGGTGTCACTGGATAAGTACGAGTCCAAGCCGGCCCGAAGGGATATAAAATCAAGATTGAATCGGGGACAGCAGCTAAAATCTTTACCCAAGTTTCTCTCAACTCTGGCAGAATTTTGTAGAAGTTAGCGCCGGAGACAAAAACAGTTGTGTTGTCGGAAATGCCGAGACTTTGGCGCGTAGGTTTGACTGTAGCTACTTCCGATTCGGTGGCGTATTTGAAACAAAAACCGCTGCCTTCGAGTACAGCCAACTGTTCGCGATATTGTGCTTGATAACTAGCATCCGGCGCGGTGAATTTGCCTGCGATGTAGTAATCCATGTGCCGGATGCCGGTGGTTGTTGGGGAACAGAAAGAGGTAGTTTGTACTCTAGCCAAACGGTGCATTGCTAGGGAACCAACGGGTTTGTTGATAGCTGTTAAATTCGTACCGAAAAACAGGATATCTAAGTCGTCAGCGCGGATGGTTTGGACTTGCGATGCAAATTCTTTCGGGAGTGCAACCAGCTTGTCGGCGCGACTTTGACAGTATTGTTCTAATTGGTGGCCGCTGGTGTTGAGGGCGTACAGGTAAATCTCGAACTGGTTGCGGTTTAAATGCTCGAAAACCGGGATGGTGGCGAAGGTTTCGGTTTGCGGCGCGAAATGGTCGCTGATGATGCCGAGGCGGATTTTTGTCCGATCGGGCGATCGCGCCGGGAAGATACAATCAATAGAACAACCGCGATTTTTCAGCGCAAACTCGATAATTTCTGCTCGTTTAGTATAAATATCGCGCAGGTTTTCCGTCGTAAAGTACAGCGGAATAAAGTTAGCAATTTGCGCGAACAACAAAGCAATATTCTGCCACAGAGGCGACTCGGAATTTTTGAACAAATTTCTATGTACGTAATCAATCCATCCTCGGACAAATTGATAGTAACTCTCTGCTTCTCCTTTGGTTTGAAAGAGGTTCGGACAGGTGAACATGAATTTGAGATATTCGTTGGCGAACCAGTTAGGAATTGTCGCGCGATCGTAGTCGATCGGCAATTGGTCGGCGCGACGGTACAGCATCGCTGCTAGCAGGTGATTGATAGCTTTCGGGTCGTTAAATCCTTTTGCCACATTGGCGGCTAATTCGCTCGCAAAAGTCTCTTCTGCATCGGTTAGCGGTTCATCTCTAATTTCGCTGGCAAGCAGGGCTTGGTGCTGTTTTCCTGTATCGCCTGCAAAGGCACTTGCCACTTGTTCGGCTGGTAAATTTAGCCAAATCTCAGCAATTTGTTTGCGGGTAGTTTGACTGTTTACCGCAGCAGATGTGTTGCTTGACTCTTGCGGTTGCCGATCGATCGAGCTTGAAAATCCGGTAGAAGGTTGATGAGATTCACCAAGCAATAGTAGTGAAACTAATGCTTCTTTTAATTTAGCAGATTGACTGCATTTGAGTCCTTCTCGAATTTGAGCGATCGCAGCGGCGGATTCTCCGTCTGTCAGGAGTTTTTTAGCTGTCTCCAAAGCATAGAAAGCATAATGTTCTCTGGCTTGATTCGATAACTGATCTGCGATCGCCCTTGGCAAATATGATTGAGAAATGTCGATCGATCTTCGCACATCAGCAATTAGCCCGCCAGATTTGAGCAAGCGAGTATTGTCTGACGAAGAATGCTGGCGATACCAAGCCAGCGGTTCCGGTTCGTACCAAATCGGATAATGCACCGCAACTCGCTTCCACATCTCCCAATCAGAAGCAGCACCAGCTTGAGGGCAAAAACCTCCCAAACTTTCGTAAACACTGCGTTTAACTGCGATGGGAGAAGCTTGCAAGCGACACATCACAATAATCTGTTCCAACCAATCAGTGAGTACCCCAGGAGTTTCTCTTTCTAACCAAGATACCCAACGCTGATTTCCCGCTTCGTCTGTATAAATGTGGCGGCAAAAAGCTGCACCCACACTCGGTTCTTTTTCTATACCTTCTCGCAAGCGACTGTAAAATCCCGGCAATACAACATCGTCATCGTGCAAAATGTGAACCCACTCACCGCGCGATCGCTGAATGCAGAGATTAAAGATAGCAGTTTGACCGATATCTTGTTCTGGATGTCGGTAAAAATTAACTCGTCCACCACCTACAGCATTAACAATAGCCTCCATTTCATCTTGAATAGATTTGTTCGAGCAATCATTAACAACTTCTATCTGCATTTCGTCAGCGCTAGGAGCCTGTTGCAGCACGCTTTTTAACGCTTGCTCCAAATATTTTACCCGGTTGTAAGTAGGAATCATTACAGACCAAAAAGGTCGGTGAATATTAGGATCAACAGGGGAAATTTGCGCCACTTCTAGAGCCACAGCCGGAACAACAGGAACAGCAGTAACATTTACCTGCTGTTTTTTTCCTCCAGCTAACAGTTGCATCCAGTCTGCCGCTTGATTAGCATCACTCATCCGATTTTTCACTTCAGAGTTCAATAAATTAAAATACGAACTGTGTAAAATTTTCTGGTGCAATCTTTGGACATCTTGCACAATTTCTCCCTTCAGCAAGTTTTCTCTTGTCAGTTGATCGAGGTGAACGCGCCAGTTTGATAAACTTTTGTTGACAAAACCAATTTTGTAGTGGCTCATAATTCTGAACCACATTTCAACATCAACTAATTGCTGCAATTCTACATCAAAAAATCCGACGCGATCGAAAACATCCCTTCTAATCAAAACTGTACTCGGTTCTCCAATTTTATTAATCGGATTGTTCAACAGATTAGGATCTGCCAGCAGTGCTTTGCCATCTTGTACTCGCTGCAAGTTTGACCAGTTTTGAGATATTTCTAAAGCACCTCTACCGATTGCTTGGCAAGCCGCATCGGAGTTAGCATCTCCTGCTAGCAAAACTCCCCGCCGCGAAAATACCAAACCTATTTGCTCGTCTTGTTCTGCTAAATTTACCAGCTCGGCAATACAGTCCGGCTCTAGCAAATCATCTTGACATAACAGCTTAATATATTTCCCTTTTGCCTGAGAAATACAGTGATTCCAATTTTTTACTAATCCAAATTGCTGGTGAATCGAAAAGTTAAACTCACCAGGAAACTTGTCACTGAGTGACTTAGCGAGCGCCACCGTTCGATCCGTCGAACCGTCATCCGAAATAATAATTTCTAGATGGGGATAAGTCTGAGCCATAGCGCTAAAAAGTGCCTCGCTCAGATATTTTTCGCCGTTATAAGTAGGAATGCAGATGCTAACTAAAGGCTGCGTTGTTTTAGTCGGGTTTAGCTGCTGGTGCAACTTCCTCACTAAATACTGGCTAAAGCAAGGATCGCGCTCGATAAATTTACTCCACCTTGATGCCATCAATTTAGATGCTGATTCCTCAATCTTTAAGAGTTCTTCAGCAGTTAGTTCAAACGCCCAACCTTTTAATTCTTGATGCCAGACTTTGGCGTGACTTATATATATATTGTGATAGCCCTGAGCCATCATTTTTAAACACAAGTCAAGATCGCTGAATACAGTGGGTAAATTTTCATCAAAACCGCCGCTGCTGGTAAATACTTCCCGGCGACACATCAAGCACGCTCCCGTGACAGCCGAGACATTATTAGTAAATCCTATGTGTACTATGTCCTCATACTGTAATACCTTCTTAACTCCCTTGTAGGCATGACTGGCAATCCCGTTCACACCTAAGATAAATCCTGTATTTTGGATAGAATTATCAGGATATAGCAACAGCCCTCCCACAGCGCCAATTGACTGTCTTTGAGCTTGCTCGACCATACCATTGAGCCAGTCTTTCTCCCTGATTTCGGTATCGTTATTTAAAAATAGTAAGTAATCTCCTTGTGCTTTTTGTACGCCAAAATTATTGAGGCTAGAGTAATTGAATGGAATGTCTAATCGGTAGCATTTAAACTTATTTGGTTGTAAAGTTAGCCACTTGTTGATAAATTTATTTGTTTCAACTTCTACACTGCCGTTGTCTATTACCACAACTTCGTAATTAGGATACGAAGTAAGGGCAAAAATTGATTCTAAACATTTATTTAAAATACTCCCAAAATCCCTGGTAGGAATGATGATACTAACCAGTTTGTAACTCTTGATTGCGTACCGAACAGTATAATGACCGGGGTAATTTTGATGCGCTATAACTTGTCCGGCTTCCCCTCTTCTGTGAATTGTATCTGTGATGGCTCTCGCTGCAGCTTCGTAGGCATAAGGTTTAGCATCCCTAGAAGCAGAGGCAGATTCGGGGTGAAATCTCCAGTGGTAAAGGATTTTAGGTATGTGGAATATCTTGTTAGTTTTTTCTGTAAGCCTCAAAACCAGATCGTAATCTTGACTGCCATCATAATCTGCTCTAAATCCACCGATTTCGTTAATTAGCGATCGCCGATAAGTACCCAGATGGCAAGTGTACATTCGAGACAAAAATGAATCGGGACACCAATCTGGCTTGTAACAGGGAAGACAAACATGGTTGTGTTCGTCTACCTTATCTTCATCGGAATAAATCATGTCTGCATCGGGATGCTGGTTCAGCAGCATTACCACTTCCTGCAAAGCATCTGCAGTAAGCAAATCGTCGTGATCTAGCAGCGATATAAACTCACCAGTTGCTAATTGCAGTGCCGAATTTGACGCGCGAGATATGTGACCGTTTTGACTTCTAATAATTCCTTTAATTCTTGCGTCTTTTGCCGCATATTCTTCTAAAATTCGCTTGACATGAGGCTTGGTAGAAGCATCGTCAGCAATACACAATTCCCAGTGAGTGTAGGTTTGATTTAAAACAGATTGAATTGCTTCTCTCAAAAACTGCTCTGGTGTATTGTAAACTGGCATCAGAATACTGATAAGCGGCTGATAATTCAACTGATTTGTAGAATTCATTACTGGGAAACCTCTGTGTAAAATAATTAATTTTGAGCTTGCTTGTCTTGAAAAATACTGCTGTTAGCAGCCAATTAGCTAAGGTACGAGGGGAGCATCTCAGTTTTGATTTTATAGCTCGCGAGCTCTTAAGCTCGCACGCTCAGTAAATTTTTTCAAAAATGAGATGCTCCCACTCGGTAAGCCAGCCAAAACCCGTTTCCTACCTTGCTGTCGGGATCTTCGGTACCTAGCAGTTGCCAATTCACAGCCGGAATGCCGTCATTAGCTGTTTTGAGATTCTCAAAGAATTTTCTTAGAGTTGTTGAGGTAAATTTCCAGTAGTGTCCGCCTTTACCACCATATAAATTCTCTGCTGGAGCAGTCTCAATCGTCCATTTTTCTCGGTGTGCTTTAACTAATTGTGCGTAGGTAGATAGGGGGCGATTGTCTCCGGCGAGAGCATCCGGCTGCGGCACAATCATCACCACATATCCCCCTGGCTTGAGAACTCTTTGCCATTCTAATAAAGCAGATATGGGATCGGGAATGTGTTCAAATACGTGGCTGGACAAAACAAAATCCTGGCTGTTGTCTTTGACGGGAATGTTGTCTGCTTCGCCGTACATATCGATCTTTGTCGGTTGCTCTCCCATGTTAACTTGGTTGTCTTGAAACAAATCCTCATCAAATTTTGGAGCAACATTAATTGCATTCACGCCATAGGGATTGTGCGAGGCTGCTCCCAGTTCGACTCCTGAGAGTCCTGTCAATAACTGGAGGGTTGGTTGGTGCAGTGGAAATTTCATAACAATCTTTGACTTGCAGTACAATTTTCAATATTTAGCGCCGAATCAAAAAACCAGCCGTTGCAAAAGTAAAGCCAAATTTCTGTTCGCGCAAATCATCTCTTTGATAATCATCGGGGTAAATGGCAAAATATTCTTCCATTGCTTCGTATGGCCCTTCTCCCCATCCTGGCAAAACGGGGTGTCCGTTGATATTACTATCTTCAACTACGACGTAATCGCCTGTTTGCAGTAGCGGTCGCAGCAGTTGCATCTCGCCCAGAACGTGCTGCTTTTCATGGTTGCTATCCAGGATAGCAAATATCGGCCCGGGAAATTCTCTGCGTAATTCGACTATTCTTTGAGAAACTTGAGGGGCGGTTGAGGATGACAGCATTAACTCAATGCGTGGATGATTTCTCACTTTGGGATTGAGAGATGTATGGTCAATATCTACCGAAAACACTTGAGATTTATTATTGATTTGTTCTAGGAGAGAGGCAAAAAATAAAGTACCGCCACCAAAGAAACTGCCAAATTCTAGGATTAAACTAGGTTTTAAATCCCAGATTATTTCTTGGTAATTCCACATATCGCCGGGAGATTTTAGTGCTTTGACTCCTGCCCATGTGGTTTTATTCCAAATTTGGTTATTGTAGTACCACAAGTGATAGCGCAGACCTGCATCTGTTGTGGAAGTGAGCTGATTTTTTGAGAGTTGATATTTAATTCTTCCCAACAAACACAAAGCATCTGAATTGTCTGGCTGACTGTCAATGATTTTGGTACAAATTAACTCTGCCTGAAAGTGGTCGCCGCAATTATAGAAATTAGTGGCAGCTATAATATTATCTGCGAGGTTGTGCATATCAGTTAAAAAGCTAGTTATTTCAATTTTCCTATCCGGCGTTTTTTCTGTGCCGAAGATGGCGATCGCCTCATGTATATTTTTTCTCAATACCCGATCGCTCAAACTGCTGTCAGCTTGGTAGAGTACATCAGCCAACCGCATCCGCATTCAGAAAATCTGAACTGTTGCCGCGCTGAGTCTGGTAGTTGCCGGGGCTTCACTACCGCTATACATTTGTTCTGCCTCAAAAACAGCAAGAGATTGCACCCATATTACCTCTAACTCAAGCATCCGATCGCGATAGGCGCTTGATTGAGACGACGATCGCGATCGCCCTCTAGGCCTAAACTCGTTCCCCACTCAATCGGCACATTGACAAAAATCACTCGATCATGTATGCAAAAATTTACCTTTTGCGAGGAAAGCATTTCATCACCTGACGCAGTGAAGCCACGTTCGGTTTCCACCACCATGCAAGCAAGATCGCCCTATAGGGCGATCTTGCAGGCCGCAAACAAGTTACAATTACGTTAAGATTGATGAACATAAATAAAAAATCCCAAACTGTAGGGACTAAATAATTAGGAGGATCGACCTCGGTGAATAAACGGTGGAGAAACGCTGGACTGTACGCACTGCTGGCTATTGTAGTCATTGCCTTAGCAACCGCATTTTTTGAGAAACAGCCCCCAAGCCGGGAAGTTTGGAAGTACAGCCAATTCATTCAGGAAGTCGAAGGCAAGAGAGTAGACAAAATAAATATCAGTTCCGATCGCAGCAAAGCCCTCGTAACGGCTCAAGACGGCAACAAGGTACTCGTCAACCTGCCGAATGACCCCGAACTGATCAACATCCTGACCAAAAACAACGTAGACATTTCGGTTCTGCCCCAAAACGACGAAGGCTTCTGGGTAAAAGCCCTCAGCAGCCTGTTCTTCCCGATCCTGCTCTTGGTGGGACTGTTTTTCCTGGTGCGGCGCGCCCAAAACGGGCCCGGAAACCAAGCCATGAACTTCGGCAAATCGAAAGCTAGAGTTCAAATGGAACCTCAAACTCAGGTGACATTCGGCGACGTGGCCGGCATCGAACAAGCCAAGCTAGAACTCGCAGAAGTCGTAGACTTTCTGAAAAATGCCGATCGCTTCACCGCAGTCGGAGCAAAAATCCCCAAAGGCGTACTGCTAGTGGGCCCTCCCGGAACAGGCAAAACCCTGCTGGCTAAAGCAGTGGCTGGAGAAGCAGGCGTTCCCTTCTTCTCGATTTCCGGTTCAGAATTTGTCGAAATGTTTGTGGGTGTCGGTGCTTCCCGCGTCCGCGACTTGTTTGAACAAGCTAAAACCAACGCTCCTTGCATCGTATTTATCGATGAAATTGACGCGGTAGGCCGCCAGCGCGGAGCTGGTTTGGGCGGTGGTAACGACGAACGGGAACAAACCCTGAACCAGTTGCTGACCGAAATGGACGGCTTTGAAGGCAATACAGGGATCATTTTGATTGCTGCCACGAACCGCCCCGACGTGCTGGATGCTGCGCTGCTGCGTCCGGGCCGTTTCGATCGCCAAGTTGTGGTCGATCGCCCCGATTTCTCCGGCCGCCTCGAAATTCTCAACGTTCACGCCCGCGGCAAAACCTTGTCGAAAGACGTGGACTTGGAAAAAATCGCCCGCCGGACACCCGGTTTCACAGGTGCGGATTTGGCTAACCTGCTGAATGAATCGGCAATTTTGGCCGCCCGCCGCAACTTGACCGAAGTCTCGATGGATGAAGTCAACGATGCGATCGACCGCGTGCTCGCAGGCCCGGAAAAGAAAGACCGCGTGATGAGCGAAAAGCGCAAAACCTTAGTAGCCTACCACGAAGCCGGTCACGCTTTAGTCGGCGCGCTGATGCCCGATTATGACCCCGTTCAGAAAATTAGCATTATCCCCCGCGGTCGCGCTGGCGGTTTGACTTGGTTCACACCGAGCGAAGATCGGATGGATTCTGGCTTGTATTCTCGCTCTTACTTGCAAAATCAAATGGCGGTAGCTTTGGGCGGCCGCATTGCTGAAGAGATTGTCTTCGGCGAGGAAGAAGTCACAACTGGCGCTTCCAATGACTTGCAACAAGTGGCAAGAGTAGCACGGCAAATGGTGACTCGCTTCGGAATGAGCGATCGGCTAGGCCCTGTAGCTCTCGGTCGCCAACAAGGGAATATGTTCATGGGTCGCGATATCATGGCCGAACGGGACTTTTCTGAAGAAACCGCAGCCACGATCGATGATGAAGTGCGTTTGTTGGTAGAGCAAGCTTATCGGCGCGCTAAAGATGTACTGGTTGGCAATCGCCACGTCCTGAATGCTTTAGCAGAGATGCTAGTTGATAAGGAAACTGTGGATGCTGATGAATTGCAAAATTTGTTGGCTAACAGCGATGTCAAGATGGCAACTATTGCCTAATTAATTTTAGGTTTTAGATTTGAGATTTTAGATTAAATCTAAAGTTTGAAATCTGTAATTGGGGTGGTTCTAGGATTGTCTGGAATCGCCCCGATTTTTTATAGTAGGGTGAGTCGCTGCGACAATTCTCGCTATTTTCAGTTATCTCATAGCGACGCACCATACCAGTGAGCGATTTGAGAAATAGTAGGGTGCGTCGCTGCGACAATTCTCGCTATTTGCAGTTATCTCATAGCGACGCACCATACCAGTGAGCGATTTGAGAAATAGTAGGGTGCGTCGCTGCGACAATTCTCGCTATTTGCAGTTATCCCATAGCGACGCACCGTACCCCCTTATCACCCTTGGTAAACTTCCCGCCGATGAGAAACCTTCAGTATGAAAATGGTAAAAATTGGATCGTTAATAGTGTAAATCACCCTGTAATCGCCAACCCGAATTCGCCAGCGGTTTTCCTCACCCTTTAGCTTGATACAGCCCGCAGGACGAGGATCATTTGCCAAAGCCTTTAATCTTGGATCGATCCTGCTGCGTATTTCAACAGGAAGTAACCTTAGCTGTTTTTGGGCTGACTGTTGAATAATGACTTGATATTCAGACACTCAATGTCCTCTTCGCTTCTACTTCGCGTTTAAATTCGTCCCAAGGAATGCCCGGTTCATCCTCTAGCCCCTCGGTCATGATCCCATCATAAACATCCTCCCAGAGTTCGCCGTGCTTCTCGAAGTCGAGCACCACCGCAATTTTTTCGCCTTCGCCGTCAACTAAAAACTGAAAGTCTGTCGGTTCGCCACATTCTGCCAGCACGTCTCCCCAGAAATCGCTGTGTTCTTTGAGGTCAACAATTGCAGCGGTTTTGTTGCCTAGATTGTCAGTTAAAAATTGAACGCCGCGCATATTGTAGTTTGCCATATATTTAAATTAGTAATGTGTACTAAAATTATAGGCGAGACAGAATGAGTTAAGTAGGTCATTACAAAGAAACAATAGTATCTTGTAGGGGCGGGTTTAGCGAAGAATCTAGGAAACCAGCCAGTTTATGAAGGCAAAACCCGCCCGACTAAAATTATAGGCGAGACAGAATGAGTTAAGTAGGTCATTACAAAGAAACAATAGTATCTTGTAGGGGCGGGTTTAGCGAAGAATCTAGGAAACCAGCCAGTTTATGAAGGCAAAACCCGCCCTCTCCTCCCTAATGTTTATTTGTACCAACCTACAGAGCATGAACGATCAATCTTGGCTGAAAAAACTAAAAAAACACCGGGCGATCGCAGTCATCCGTTCCTCCGAAAAGGAACTCGCTCGGCACATGGCTTCATCGGTAGTAGCAGGCGGAATCCAGTTTATTGAAATTACTTGGAACACTCACAAAGCTGCTGAATTAATTGCCGAACTCCGCTCCGAATTTCCTACTTTTAGTATTGGTACTGGCACTTTATTAAACTTAGAACAGTTGCAGGAAGCCATAGATTGCGGCGCTCAATTTTTGTTTACTCCGCACACAGATGTAGCTATGATTAAAACAGCAGTTGATGCCGGAGTGCCGATCGTCCCCGGTGCTTTTTCTCCCACGGAAATTATGACCGCGTGGCAAGCTGGCGCTACCTGCGTTAAAGTGTTTCCGATATCGGCTTTGGGAGGCGCGGCTTACCTGAAAAGCCTGCAAGGCCCTCTGGGACATATTCCTTTGATTCCCACTGGCGGGGTGACAGTGGAAAATGCGAAGGTATTTATTGACGCTGGGGCGATCGCCGTTGGTTTGGCCGGAGACTTATTTCCCAAACACTTAGTGGCAAATGGAGATTGGGGGGCGATCGTCCAAATTGCCCAAACTCTTACCCAAAAGTTAACAACTTGTTAAGCTCTCTTTCCCAATCTACAATCTACAATCTACAATCTACAATAGTATAAGCCAATCTAAAATCTCAAATCTAAAATCGTTTTGGGTGTGAAGAATGAACAGCATTATCAACTCAACTTACTTCCGCCGCGCCGGAACTTTCTTAGCCGGTTGCGCCCTAACAGTTACTGCATTCTGTGGGGGGCAAAGTCCTGCAATTGCCGGTTCGCAGCACAACAAAATCGCCAATAAAATTATGTTGTTGCAGCAATCCAGTCAGCGCTGGATAGAAATTGATTTGTCAAGACAAAGATTAATAGCTTGGGAAGGAAATCAACCTGTTTATGCGGTGATTATTTCCAGCGGCAAACCATCGACTCCCACCCGCACGGGAACCTTTGCCGTTGAAACCAAACACCGCGTTACTAGAATGATTGGGCCGGACTACGACGTGCCCGACGTTCCCTATACAATGTATTACGACGGAGGAATGGCAATTCACGGCGCTTACTGGCACAATTTGTTTGGCAATCCCGTCAGTCACGGCTGCACGAATGTAGCTGTAAATCACGCTAAATGGCTATTCGATTGGGCCTCGGTGGGGACACCGGTGGTGGTGCACAAATCTCAGGTTTAGGGCATTGGGCATTGGGCATTGGGCATTGGGCATTGGGCATAGTCAAACACTATTAGGACTGACGCATGGGTAGTCAGAAACCGGGTTTTTTTGCGAAATACTTAGTTACAGCCCGCAGATTCGGTCAAAACCCGGTTTCTTCGATCGGAGTGCATAAGTCCTGGTTTTTTTAGCTCGCGCAGACGGGAATCCCTCGCGCGATAATCTTTCATTTGGGGTGGGATGAAAGCCAGGTTTGTCGAGGTTGGGAGGTTGACCATCTTGCTCAGCAACCGGGAAATCTTCACAACTGAGACAAACAGATTTTGATATAATGAATACACAGTGGGGCGGGACGTGTTCCTCACTATAAAATGCCGTAAAGGGAAACAAGTGGAGTACCTTGAAGGAAGATCTAGATATCCTTGACCGGACTCAGATGCCTACACCATACTGCTTGCGGTTGGTGTAGGAGCGTCACGCGTGCTTAATTCCTAACTTAACTGCACCACTGGTTTATCCTCCAACAACGTTTGATTGGTCAGCAAATCTTCCACCGTAATCCGCAAAAATCGCTGTTCGTCAACGCGGAAGAAGATTTTGATGCGATCGCCCCCCGGATACCCAGGCGGTGTCAATTGCGCGATACTGCGAGCTCCGTCTTTGTCATTTAGTGGCTGTACCGAGGTTTGGCCCGTGAGTTGGCGAGTAATTAGCCGATCGCCATCAAAATAGATCTCCGTGCCGCCAGTTTCCGCTCCCAATTCGCCGATAATTAATTCTATACTCGGCTGATTTTCCAAAGAAGCTCCCAAGACTAATTCTACCGGTTCGCTCATCGGATAAGACTGGCCCGATTTAATTAAACTGTGCCAACTGTGGCAATTTTCGCGGCGGTTCCAGTAGCGAATGCCATAACTGTGATATAGAAAATCTTTTATTTCTACGCCTTGACTCAGTTGCAGAGCTCCTTGGGCGATCGCCTCAAAAGGTTTGTCGCACCGAATCTTTGCAGGCTCGAAATATTGCTCAACCCAACGCTGTACGGCGGGAATTTGTACGGTACCGCCAACGAGCAAAACTGCATCGATGTCGCCAATTTCTAAACCTTGGCGGCGCGCTTGCTGCAATACTTGATTCATGCACTCATCGAGGTTGTCAAAAAAGTGATGTTCGGCGAGGAGAGATTCAAAGCCATCACGGTCTAATTCTAATTCGTAACTCTCAAAATTTTCATCATCAAAATAAACCTCAGTCGCCTTATTTACCAAAGACAACTGAATCTTTAACCGTTCTGCCAATCTCGTCGTAATCGGAGATTTTGC
>JBBSNU010000003.1:0-27960 GCA_038260455.1 Chroococcales cyanobacterium
AGCTTCCTGCGGGCCAACAAATTCTCTACCCGCAAGTGCAGTTGGGCGGCCTCTGCGGGAGTTGCGATTAAATCGTCAATTCGGCGATCGAGTTTTTGTGTCTGCTGCGAAAAATGCGGCTCGGAAATAGCGGGGGTTTGGAATGTGCCGACAAGCAAAAACGGTAAAAATATCGGCTCGGCGGCAGTTTTTAATGCTTCTACCAGCGGCCCGATGCGATCGAAATTTGCCTCGTCGAGAATGCACAAGTCAAAAGCGATTTTAGGAATGTGAAATTCTGAGTTTGGTTCGCAAGTGCGATCGGGTACGATCACCTCATGTTGGCTGTTGAGGTGTGCGATCGGCAAATTAGGTTGTTGGTGGCGATCGACCAAGAGCAAAATGCGGCTCATGAATTTGACTTATTTCCTCATAAATAATGATTTAATTTCCTGTGAATTCACTTGCGATCGGGTTTGTAGTGAGGACTTCAGTCCTCGGAAAATACAGGACTGAAGTCCGAACGATCGAACCTTTTTTTTAGCTGGTTTGTCGTGAGGATTTTTGTCCTCGGAAAATACAGGACTGAAGTCCGAACGATCGAACCTTTTTTTAGCTGGTTTGTCGTGATGACTTTTGTCCTCGGAAAATACAGGACTGAAGTCCGAACGATCGAACCTTTTTTCTCACGATCGACCTACCGGACACAATCAAACATAATCTGACTAATGACTGATGACTAATGACTAATGACTGATGACTCTTTACGGCATTCCGATCGGAATCAAAGAATCGAACGGCATACAACTAGAATAACGCTCCCCTTCCGATAAAACCGCAATTAGCCTCATTTCCCAGTCTGGCATAATTTGCAAATCTGCCCAAGGCACTGCTACCTCCAAACATTTATCCACTCCCACTTGGGCCCGGCTGATGCGGGGATGCCACTCATCGCCCTCTCCTGCTTCCTGAAACCAAATCGATTTCGTCAGCAAATTAATCTCTAACTGATGGTGGAATCGATAGTTTAGCGGTGCTTCGTCGGGCAAACCCGACAGCCGAATCAGACTGTTCTGCATTGTGCGATCGGGATAATACCAGAACAAGTTTAACTGCGGCGGGCAATCAATACCCGGCTGCACCCCAGCCTTGAAGTCGGCGCGCAGGTAAAAATTCAAGTGGTCAACTCCGTACCAAAGCCGCTGAATTGCCGAACTCCGGTGCATCGTGCCCCTTGCTCCCCCAACTTCAATCCGGCCGGCTTTGTCCCAATCCTGTTCGTTACCGATACCGTCGATAATCGGGTGAATAAAGCTCAGCGGATCGCGATCGCCTTGAACCTTGTGCACCTCTACTTCCCGCCACACTTCCAGGGGTACAGGCTCGCCCAGAGCTTCGTAGATTGCAGCTACGTGTTCGCGAAATAGCCGATCGAACATAGCATCTTGATTTGACGTGTGGCCTTCGCCAAACCACCAGAACCAGTCGGAACCTTCGGCCGCATAAAGCGCTTCCCAAGCTTCGGGATTGCTTTCTTCCGTGGCTTCTGGATGGTTGGCCAGCATTTGTCTCGCCGACCATAACAAGTCCCAAGCGCGATTTTTCGCGGGATCGCCGATCCAAGTTGTGAGGGAACCGTCCACCCAGGAACCGGTGTGCAGTTGGGCGGCGGGTATTGTTTCGGTGGCTGGGAATTGGTCGAGAAATTCCGAAACTGTGACTAATTTGATATCTGGGCTATCGCTGAGAGTTTCATAGAGCGATTCTAAGAAGGGTTTGCCGTCTTCGGGATAGAATTCCCAGCAATTTTCGCCGTCTAGGGCGATCGTCACCAACCAGGGATTTTCTAAAGCTGTTTCGCCGCTTGACTGTCGGTGTTTGAGAGTTCTGCCGATCGCCTCCAAGTGTCCCACCAAGTCTGACGCTGCTTTTTCCGGTTCCATCGAACCGTAGGTAAACCCAATCAAATCAGACAATCTGTGGTCTCGAAATACGATCGTCAAATCGCCATCAGGAGTTTCTAAACGATAAGGGCGATACAACAATTCTGGCTCGTAAACATTCCCCACTCCATCGCGGTTAAAAAACTGTTTAATTGTCCACCCCAATACTGCCTCATCCGAGACAATCCATTTAAAACCTTGTTTAGCAATGTAGGGCAAAATTTCCGGGCTAACCGCCTGTTCCGACGGCCACAAACCGCGCGGTTCGCAATCAAACCTTTCTTGATACATTTCCCAGGATTTTCTCAAGTGTCTGGGAATATCTTCTGCCCACTCAAACCGATGTTTTGGCAGCGTCATGTTAGGAATAGCTACGCGGCCGCAGTTGGTGTCGGCAAGTAGCGGTAAAATCGGGTGCGTGTAGGGGGTTGTGGAGACTTCCAACTGCCCCTCGACTTGCATTTTACGGTGCTGGGGAATGATTTTTGACAGTATTTCTTTTTGTTTTGCGTAGATGTTTTTTCGATCTGCCAAACGAAAATCTTGTCCTTGTTTCAGCCACCCGGCAATCTCGGGGTCATCCCAAAACAGCGGATCGATCCAAGCTAAATTGTGCCACGCCAGCAAGTCACCAAAATCCTGGATTTTCCAGTTTTCCAAGCACCACTGAATGCCTTTTTCCTGTCGCTGAGTGTAGAGTTGAGCGTACCGGGGATGTGGCTGAATCAGGGTGTGGTAATTGGCATCAAAGAAGTGTTCTAAAACGAACTCTTTTTCTTCGATGTTTAAATCCTCGGCTCGCTTGAGAGTCACCGCCAAGTAAGGGTCTAATGCTCTGTCTGCGATGCAGTCTTCTATCTGCAAAATTAAGGACGGAACTAGGTTTACTGTTTGATGCAGTTTGGGATATTTTGCCAAAATCAGCACTAAATCCAAGTAGTCTTTGACTCCGTGCAGGCGCACCCAAGGCAGTCGGTATTGAGCCTCTTTTGCTGTAGCGGATACTCGGGATTTATACAGCGGTTGGTGTTGGTGCCAAATGAAGGCTACGTAAAGGGGGTGAGACATCTAATTTGGTAATGGGTAATTGGCGATCGAGCATTAGTAGTAATTAATAATTGTAATTTGTAATTTAAATTTTGGTATTGCAGGCCCAAGGCCGAAGGCAAAAATAGCGATCGGCTTGTCGGTCAATAACGGATAGCAAATCCAGACAATTAGTAATTTGTCATCGGTCATTAGTTACTATGTCAATTTTAGACCTCTTGCACTCCATCGCAGACTAGATTGAAAGCATCTGCGTCCATCAGTGTTTATCCGCTTGAAATCTGCGGTTAACCCATCAATCAAATATTTATGCAAGAGGTCTTTTCTAATGACTGCTGACAAATTACTAATGACTAATGACTAATGACTAATTACATTACCTGTTCGACTTCGGCAATTTCTGGGATGGCCTCGCGCAGGCGGCGTTCAATGCCCATTCTCAGAGTCATTGTGGAACTGGGGCAAGAGCCGCAAGCTCCTTGCAGTCTCAGGTGTACTACCGGGCCGTCGATTTCTACGAGTTCGACGTTGCCGCCGTCGGAGATCAGGTAGGGGCGCATTTCATCGAGAACTGTTTCGACGTTATCTCTGGTTAGTGCTAGTGTCGTCATATTTTGCCTCTGGGATAATTTCTTGATTTTGGGTTTATTCGATCGTAGCCTGAGTTGCTGTCAAATCCAGCCGTCTTGGACGCGCAACTTCGATATTTAGGGTGGGCGACGGGCCGCGCACCCCAGTCTGTAAGATTAAACTACTGCTGGTTGTAGCAGTTTGATGTTGGAATAGTTAAACTCGGTTGTTGTCAGTTGACCTTTTTCTTTCGATCGCACTACTTGCTTCGTCATGACATAATAGTCGCCTATTTTGTCAAAGGTATCTTCAAATTCGAGTTCTTTGATGATTTCGTTGGTTTCGGGGTTGCGGAAAACCGCATCGTAGTGGCTAGCCAAAGAACCTTCGGGTGTCTCTAAGCTTTTATGCGTGTCAATGACGAAAGCCATGCGACCCATCACCCGGCTGACTTGACAAATTGACAGACCTCGGATTTTATAATTCGAGCCCATTGAGTCGCCTTGCACTAAAATATCCACAGCGTCGGTGCTGTCCTTCTCGCCGAGGGTGAAGCTATTTTTGCCGTGGGATTTTTCAAATGTCGATCGCTTGCGGTGGGTAACAATGTCCCGCATTTGGGTGTAAACGCTCTGCTTCACTTCCTCGTCTCCAATACCGCTGACTTCCACGCTCATGTCTGGTTTGATGGAAACATGACCCGTATATACTTCGTCGCCTTGTTTGAGTTCAATATCGGCACTGTAACCGGGAAAGTTCGCATCCCAGGTGTAGCGGTGTTCGTAAGCAGCGCGAAACAAATCGCGACCGTTGGCTTGCTCTGACATAAATTCCTCTTTGTGTTGACACCTATCTAGTTTAGCTTAACGGCTGGCGGGCCCCACATTCACCGCATAGGCGGGTTCCCGACTCTCGCACGAGCACTTCTTGAGGTTGCTGCTGCGATGTTGATTTGAGCGCCACAAAAATTTACTTTCTCTGTCGGTTGTTATGATCAAAAATAAACTTACAACATAGATGGTTGTGGAGATCGCGGTCGATCGCCCTACACCAGTCTTATGCCATTTTTCTAAAGATATGCTACAGATGAACTCTGAGCCACCCCGAACTCGCGGGGGGGTTGGGGGGGGGTAATATCTAGCGCTACTTTATGAAATTGGTATTAGCTATGGATCATCTTGAAAAAACTTGTGTCCGTTTGAGAAAAATTGCACCTGTGGCAACTATTAGATTACCCCATTCATAAAATGTTAGAAACCGTCTACAAACACTTAAAAAAGTTGCAAGAACAAGCTAGCGAATTGCCACCCCCACAACAGGCAATTTTTACAAAAACTGTAGAAAATTTATCAAATTGTTTGCAGGAAGTGGCAAACCGCCAGTTGGAAAGCGCGACAAATAACGAAGCCAAGTTGGTTGAACTAGAAAAAAACAATCGCCTATTGGAACGCACAGTCGCGCAGCAAGCAATGCAAATCAGACAGCTAAAGGAGCAGTTGGACAAAGAAATTAGCCAGCACCGCAGGGACAATCAAGCATTAACTAAAAGCGAAGCCAAAGTGCAAGCTGTCCTGCGTAATTCTCCGGATTTAATTAGTATTATCGGCTCCGACGGGGGAGTCCGATACCACAGCGGAGCCCTGCAGCGGGTTTTGGGTTACAACTCAGAAGAAAGAATTGGCAAGTTTCACGGCGAGTTAATCCATCCAGACGATTTGCTGGCTTGGCAGGCGTATTTTAGCAAGTTGCTAGAAGAGCCGGGAATTGCCGGGCCGATCGAATATCGGAAACGCCACGCTGACGGTTCTTGGATCTGCATGGAGGCGATCGGTAATAGTTTGGTTCACGATTCTAGCGTGCAGGGAATTATAATTAACTCGCGGGAAATCGGAGAACGCAAGCAAACAGAAATCGCACTCCGAGAGTCGGAATCGCACTACATAGTTATGTCGAAAATTACTTCAAATTTTGCCTATTCTTTTAAGGCACTCCCAGACGGCAAGTTTGTGGGCGAGTGGGCGACAGAAGCTTTTGAGCGCTTCACGGGCGTGCTTCCTGAAGAATTAGAATCGTTTGGTTGGTGGAACTCCGAACTCGTTCATCCCGATGACAAGGAAAGGTTAATTAAACAGTTAGAAGGTTGTAGTTTCAGCCGCACGGGAGCCAACGAGTACCGAATTCTTAATAAAAAAGGCGAGGTGCAATGGGTGCGCGATTGCTGGCAAGCGGTTTGGGACAAAACTGAAGGGCGGGTTGTTCGTTTGTGGGGCGCTTGTCAGGAAATTACCGATCGCAAGCAAGTAGAATTGAAACTGCAACTCGCGAACGAACTAATGATAGCGCAGGTGGCATCGGCGCCGCTAGCGATTAATTGTACCGGCAATGACGGCCGTACTCTTGTCTGGAACAGCGCCGCCGAAAAACTTTTTGGCTGGACTGCGACGGAGGCTTTGGGGCAACCTTTACCGAATATTCTTAAAGGACAAAAGCAGGATTTTTCCGCGCTACTGAAGTCGGCGGGTAATGGCTTACTGCAAAAGGGTTTGGAAGTGTGTTTGTTGAAAAAAGACGGTAGTTCGATCGATGTTTGGCTTTGGGCGGCACCGGTGCGAGGTGCTGGCGGCGAAACCCTCGGCATTATCAACATATTTTCTGACCTTTCAGAACGCAACCACATAAAGGAGGAACGCCAAAAACTAGCAGCGATCAAAAATATGAAAGAACCTTTTTGGGCGCGCTATGTCAGCCCTCCCGAAACTCAGAATAAAAAGGGCGATTCTTAGTTACATCAAGCACAATTTAAAAACATTAAAAGTGCGAAACTACAATCTTCTGATGGCAATATCATTGGGTAAAATAACGCTTTTAGGTTTGTAGTGAGGACTTTAGTCCTCATAAAGCTCAGAGAACTAAAGTCCTCACTACAAACCTGTTGGATGGATTGATTCGATCGCACATAATATGATAAATACACCCGGATGTTATGGGAGCATCTCAGTTTTGCAAAAAGCATTTTTTTTATTATAGTGCGAGCTGTCGCGAGCTCGCGTATTGTACTCGCGATCGGGGACGCTCGCACTATAAATGCAAAACTGAGATGCTCCCGATGTTATGTTTAATAGCTGCTGCTATCCAGTTCTTTATAAAATCCTAATGACTACAAATAATTGAGTCGCCAGCAACCGATTTTATTCAAGGAATCTATAGATATAAGTGTCATTTTTTTGAGGCAAAATACTTGTCGGCACGGTAAATAGTCTACTTTTTAAATGTGCGGTCGAATCTTTACTCGTGTCGAGATTCCTCCTTGTTCCTGAGAGCGGCTAACTCTGAGGGAGTCTGGCAAACTTCACTTAACTGAATGTAATCTAAGATATTTGAAATTACCTGAGAAAGGTGGATAGCCGAACGGTGAGCTTCTTGGATAAAATCTCTCTCTTCTATCGGATCGTCAGCTTGATCGTCTAGGGTTAGTTGAAGATAGCCGATGATGTGATTTAGGGGAGTTCGCAGCTCGTGGGAGGCGCTAAACAAAAATTGCTTTTTGAGCTGGGATATTCCTTGTGCTCGCTCGTTGCTCTCTTGGTAGAGGGTGGCGAGGGCGATCGCACTTCCTACTTGATCGGCAAGTTCTTGGGCGAATTCGATCTGGCCGCTCGTCCAAGGTCGATCGGTCTTACCACCCTTCCCCGACGATCCGCCCTCGCATCGGTGCAAGCTAATGATGCCATTAGGTTGCTCTTGATAAGCCGTAGCCACCACCAGCAACGACTGTCTCTGAAAAAGATCGTCGGCTTTAAAGGACTTTATTACCACCGGTTCGAGGGTAGCTAGAGCTTGAATGAAATGAGGTGCTGATGTCAGCGAGATTTCCATTCCCAGCATGGGTAGAAATTGTTCTTGACAGTATTCAGCAGCTACTTTGACTTGCAGGTTAGAACTTGGATAGGGACAAATGATGCAACGGCTGACACCTAATGTTTGTCCCAAACTGTTAACTGTTTGCTGCCATATGGTATCGAGATCCAAGCTTCGACGAATCTTTCTGCCAATTTGGAGTAAAAGTTTTTGCGATTGAGCTGATATTTGCTGATTCATAGCAACCCTTTTTGTACCAGACTAGCAACCAGTTTACCACTGCACCAATAGAGCAGGAATTTACTGAATTTGCCCGACTCCGGCTGTCCGACTTGGGACTTACGTAATTACACTCAAATTTTGACACAGGCAGTCAAAGATTACTACATAGTCTCAGTTGCTTTACCTGATCTTTATGATTCTCACATACAATTTGGAGTGTCAAGTTTTCTTAATCATCGTTTGCATTATGGCTGGTAAAGCTTAATCAGTCGTATAGGTTGACATTAAATTTTTGTAAGGTGGGCTATTTGAGGGGTATATTCGGGTGTGTAAGTCCTCATGGAGACGGATACAGAGGAGCTTTGATCCGTACCCATCGGATTCGACTAATGCGAATTCTGGGTAAGACCCCTCAGCGACGGGGGCGATCGATCTGAGTCCAAAACACCAAAGGAGGGAGTTTGACCGCGGACAAAGTAAAAATTGATACTGCGGCAGGTAATATAATTTTTTTGGAATAAAACAACCACATATAGATTACTTTGATTGACGAAATGGAAGTAATACCAATTTCATAAAGTAGCGCTAGATATTACCCCCCCAACCCCCCCGCGAGTTCGGGGGGGGCTAAGACTTCATCTATAGTATATCTTTAGAACAATGGTATAAATAATAGACGAATAGCTGTGTTTTCCTTGTTGCTGATTCCTGATTCCTGATTCCTAATTCCCTCAACGTCCATCCTTTAAATTTGTTAAATAGCAGTAAGGTTCGCATTCCGTACCTTAAAGATAGAGGTTCTGCGTCCAAGACTATAAATCCTTCTTGCTTCTTCCTGATTCCTCCTATCGATCAATACGGTTTACTTAAGACGATCCAGGCGATAAAAAACTATGAGAAATAGATACTGCGATTGCTTCGTGCCTCGCAATGACAATCTTAAGTGAACCGTATTGTCCTATCGATTACCTCCGTTAAATCTTGTACGCTGCGAGTACGCCGAACTTCCTTCTTCCTTCAACGTCCCGATTGCCGCTCGTTAATTTTTCAAGAGTGGTTCTTGATAAAGCGGCACAGTAAAAGTAACAGTCGAACCTAGTCCTTCCCCCATACTGTAAAAATTTACTGTACCCCCCATTGCTTCTATTAGTCTTTGAGAAATAGCCAATCCTAAACCTGTGCCGCCGTATTGCCTGGTACGAGCGCCGTCAACTTGAAAAAACGACTCAAATAATTTATCTTGTTTGTCGAGAGAAACCCCAATGCCAGTATCAGCAACTCGGATTTTCACCATTCCGGGGAACTGCTGGTTGTAAAAAGTTACCTTTTTCTTGATAACTTCGGCACTGATGCGAATTCCCCCTTCTCGGGTAAATTTAATCGCGTTGCCGCTGAGGTTCAATATTACCTGAAGCAGGCGTTGGTAGTTGCCGTATACCACAATCTCGTCCTCGGCAGCGGGTATTTGGATTTGAAATTGCAATCGCTTTTGCTGCACTTGAACTTGTGTAAAATTCTCAACTTGCTGCAACAGTTCGCCGAGTTTGACGGGAGCGAAGTCTAACTCCATTTTGCCGGCTTCGATTTTAGCGATATCCAAAATATCGTTAATCAAATTGAATAAGTGTAAGGCAGATCGATAAGCTTCTTCGATAAATTGGTGGGCTTCTTCCGGGTCATCTGCCATGCCGTCCATAAGCAGTTTCAGGAAGCCGAGGATGCCGTTGAGG
Source organism: Chroococcales cyanobacterium (assembly GCA_038260455.1). Taxonomy (GTDB): domain Bacteria; phylum Cyanobacteriota; class Cyanobacteriia; order Cyanobacteriales; family Microcoleaceae; genus Microcoleus. The sequence goes on from JBBSNU010000003.1 coordinate 9,350, forward strand.
GGCGTGCGGAGTTCGTGGGAAGTATTGGCCAGAAATTGACTTTTAAGTTGAGAAAGAGCGACGGCTTCGGCGCGGGCTTGTTCTAATTTTTGGTAAAGTGTAGCGTGGGCGATCGCGCTGCCGACTTGAGCGACTAACTCGCGGGCGAATTCGAGTTCGACTGGACTCCAAGGAGGGGAACTGCCGCAGCGGTGCAAACATATCAGGGCATTGGGTTGTTCTTCATAGGAGGTAGCTGCTACGAGCGCGGAATGGCGATCGAACGGATCGGCGACGGGGGATGCGTAATCGACTGCTACGGGTTTTAAGGTGGCTAAAGTTTGAATCCACCCGGGCTGTTCGCCGGCGCAGAGTTCTAATCCGAGCATCGAAGAGTAAGGTTCTTGCCGGTACTCAGCTACTACTTTAAAAGTTTTCGATTGGAGACTGTCGATTTGATTTCTCGAAAGCGGGGGCGAGCAATCGCTGGCAATTAATTCTTGTAATTCGGAGGTACAGACTGGAAAATTGTGTTGATTTTCTGAGTCTATGTATGGGGAAAGTTCGATTGTTTCGCTGTCTGTTTGGGAGGAACAGATAATGCAGCGGCTCGCGTTTAAAGCTTGACCCAAACTATTAGCTGTTTGCTGCATAATCGTCTCTAGATCGAGGGTTTTATGCAGGTTTTGAGCGATTTGGGAGATAATTTTGCGGTCGATTTCCGAGTAGGAAGGGAGGCTTCTACTGATGCGATTCCCTGAATACAGCATTTGTTCGGGGTCGTCCGGGGCAGATGGCAATGCTGTATCTGGTATGAATTCTGGGGCATCTGCCGACAATTCTGCGGGTTTGTCAGATAGCAGCCTTCCCATAACTAAGACTTTTGCAGCTTTGCCGTTTGAGTCGATCGCCGGAGTGACTGTCAAATCGAACAGAAAATATTGTCCGGCGTGACAAAATGGATAGCTGAACCTTTGCGGGACGAGGGTTTCGATCGCCCGCTGCAGCAGATCGAGATAAGGTGCGGGGGCGATCGGTTGCAGGGTTTCGCTGAGGGGGCGATCGACAATTTGTTCTGCACTGAGGTTGTACTGCTCGGCTTTTTGCCAGTAAAAAGATAGATATCGACCCGTTGCGTCTTGGGTAAATACTAATTCTGCCCCTAACTCTTCAAAAAAGGCTGTAGAGGCGAGGCTCGATCGCCGGAAATCCGTGTTAGAGTCCATCAGATTAGGGATAAAAGTAATTCGGATTTTTGAGTATTGAGTTTTTATAGCAAGAGGAAGAAGGAAGAAGGAAGAAGGAAGTTCGGCAACGGATTCGCTTGCTTCGGATTTAACGGATGTAATGGATAGGAGGAAGAATAAAGAAGCAATCTTCGGCTCGTGTTTTAGTAATGCGATAACCTCCTAACCTTCTGGCGCGGTTGCTATATCGATCAACTACAAAATTGTTGGTTTTTAAATTAATGATTCATAGCTTGCAACTCACAATTTACAAATATTTTAGGCTTGTTCCATTGCGTTTTGAGTTATACCATGTCCGGTCGATTGACCGATCTAAAATTGGTTCGTAGTGAGGACGACCGTCCGCAAGCAGAGAACGGACTGAAGTCCGCACTACGAACCGTTTTTGTTACGATCGTAGACCGAACATGATATTATTAATGAGTTTACCAATAATATTTTTTTATTCATAACTCAACTCAAAACTCAAAACTCAAAACTATTTGCGATCGGCCGTTTTGGGTAATTCAACTATAAAAATTAAGATTTAGAAATTAGTAGCGCGCACTGATTAACGATATAGTTGGAAAATTACGCCAAAATTTTAGGGTGCGAACAAATCTAGCCGGGGACTGGATCGCGCTTTTTTTGCTTCATAAAAAAGAAAAATTCCGAGGTTGTGAGTTGGCCGGCGCGAGTTCGGAAAAACCTCTAGCTTTCGCGGCGAAATCTGCCGGTTCTCGAAGCCTGATTTTGGGCGGGCGAGATCTAATTTCACAGCCAGCAGATTTGCGGGCGCTGTCTCGGGCGAGAGAAACTCAGTCGTTCCACTCGCCGCGGGGCGGGATTGGGGGGTTGCGGCGCAAGCTCATAGCCTGATCGTCTTCGCGGCGCTCGCCTCTGAGCCACTGCTTGATTGCTGTTTCAATTACTTTATTGGGGTCATTCGTCAAGTGCTTAATTTGGTCTAGCAGTTCAGAATCGATATGGATGGACAGTTCCACTTTTTCTGATGAACTGTGGGAGGGTATACTTGACTCGCTCATAGTTAAAAAATCCTAGTTTTAATTCTTAAGTTTCAATTCCTTCTAGGAATTTACGCTTTTTTGTTTTGAAGGAAGTGTTTTGAAGGAAGTGATGCGTTACTCCTAGTAGAGATTCGCAGCGGATCGAAACCTGTATTTTTTACACCCTGACCGTCCCGCTTCCGTAATTTGACCAAATTATCTGGTTGTTCTCAACCGCGAGCTTGTTCTCACCAATATTTTTGAGGTGGCGAGGGCCCGGGAGTAGAGCAACCTGACTGGATTGGAGGTTTGAGAGGGGATGTTGGCGATCGGCTTTTCCCCAACCGTTCAACAGCTTTCTGTACAATACAACAAAAGTCAATCTTTTGCCGATAGGTTTTATGACTAACGTTCCTGTATCTCGCATTCGTAATTTTTCGATTATTGCTCACATCGACCACGGAAAATCCACTTTGGCCGATCGCCTGTTGCAGCAAACTGGGACTGTGCAAGCACGGCAGATGAAGGAGCAGTTTTTAGACAATATGGATCTCGAACGCGAACGCGGCATTACGATCAAGCTGCAAGCGGCTCGGATGAATTATACTGCCAAGGACGGTCAGGAGTACGTGCTCAATCTGATCGACACTCCCGGACACGTAGACTTCTCCTATGAGGTTTCGCGATCGCTGGCTGCTTGCGAAGGTGCGCTGCTGGTGGTAGACGCATCTCAAGGTGTGGAAGCACAAACCTTGGCAAATGTCTACCTTGCCTTGGGAAATAATTTGGAAATTATTCCGGTTTTAAATAAAATTGACCTGCCGGGGGCGGAACCGGAACGGGTGAAAGGGGAAATTGAAGAAATTATCGGTCTCGACTGTAGCGGGGCGATTGAGGCTTCTGCTAAGGAAGGAATTGGTATTGATGAGATTTTGGAGGCGATCGTCGAATTGGTGCCGCCGCCGCAGGATACTGTTGACAAACCGCTGAGGGCGTTAATTTTTGACAGTTATTACGATGCTTATCGCGGGGTAATTGTTTATTTCCGGGTGATGGACGGAAGTGTCAAAAAGGGCGATCGGGTTTTGTTGATGGTTTCGGGGAAAGAATATGTCATCGATGAATTGGGCATCCTTTCACCGACGCAAGTGCAAGTAGACGAACTGCACGCGGGGGAAGTCGGTTATCTGGGCGCGGCAATTAAGGCAGTAGCTGATGCTCGCGTCGGGGATACGATTACTTTGGTCAAAAAGCCTGCACCGGAGCCTTGGCCTGGTTATACGGAGGCTAAGCCGATGGTTTTTTGTGGCTTGTTCCCGATCGATGCTGACCAATTTCCCGACTTGCGGGAAGCTTTAGAAAAACTGGAACTCAACGATGCGGCGCTTTCTTACGAACCGGAAACTTCGAGTGCGATGGGATTTGGTTTTCGCTGCGGTTTCTTGGGTTTGCTGCACATGGAAATTGTGCAGGAAAGACTGGAGAGAGAATACAATTTGGATTTGATTGTTACGGCTCCTTCTGTGGTTTATCAAGTCACAACAATTAAAGGAGAAGTGTTAACAATTGACAATCCGAGTCGCTTGCCAGATCCTCAGTATCGGGAGAAGATTGAGGAACCTTATGTGCGGGTAGAAATGCTATCGCCGGAAACTTATGTGGGCGCGCTGATGGAGTTGTCTCAAAATCGCCGGGGCATTTTTATGGATATGAAGTATCTGAGTCAGGGGCGGACTACGCTGGTTTATGAGTTGCCTTTGGCGGAGGTGGTGACGGACTTTTTCGATCAGATGAAATCGCGATCGCGCGGTTATGCGAGTATGGAGTATCACATCATCGGTTATCGCGAAAATCCGTTGGTGAAATTGGACATTTTAATTAATGGCGATCCGGTTGATGCTTTGGCGATGATCGTGCACCGGGATAAGGCTTACAATGTGGGCCGCGGTTTGACGGAAAAACTCAAGGAGTTGATTCCGCGCCATCAGTTTAAGGTGCCGATTCAAGCGACTATTGGCGCTAAGGTGATTGCTTCGGAACATATTCCGGCTTTGCGGAAGGATGTGTTGGCGAAGTGTTACGGCGGTGATATTTCGCGGAAGAAGAAGTTGCTGCAAAAGCAGGCGAAGGGTAAGAAGCGGATGAAGTCTGTTGGTACTGTGGATGTGCCGCAGGAGGCTTTTATGGCTGTGCTGAAGCTCGATCGCGATTCGTAATGTGTGTGTTGGGGCGATCGCGCGTGCGATCGTCCCGATCGTCTCTCGACGCAGGGGCCAGAAACCGGGTTTTTGGAGAAAATCATGGGTTTTCGTCGGTAGAATTGGTAAAAAACCCGGTTTCTTTGGTGTGTGCGATCGGGCTTTTGGGTTAATGGGCGATCGCTAAATCTATAAGCAACTCTGCTTCAACGTTCTACTGCTGGGATGAGTTTTGAGGATTTCACAAAAGTAGAAAATTAAATGCAGTAGTATAATCGAAAACAAGCGAGTTAAGAGGGATAAAATTATGCCAGCTATGTCAGTAGCGATCGATATTGGAACTCTGATTACTACCAATCCCAAAATTCATGGTGGCTGTCCGATTATTGCGGGTACAGCAGTAACAGTGCGACGCATTGCTGTCGATTATAAGATGGGTTTAACTCCAGAGGAAATTACGCAAGAAATTCCTCATTTAACGTTGTCTCAAGTTTATGCAGCTTTGGCTTTCTATCATACGAATAAAGACATGATTGAAGCAGATATAGCAGCGCAGGAAGCGGAGGCTGAACGATTAGAAGCTGAACACATGGCAGGTTAACAACAGTGACTAAAATTCGTTTGTATTTGGATGAGGACTCTATTAAAAATTCACTGGTTGTTGCTTTGCGGAATGCTGGGGTTGATGTGATAACTGCTGCTGATGCTAATAAGCTTAGTTGTACTGATGAGGAACAGTTAATCTGGGCAACGGAAGACAATCGGGTTATTTATAGTTTTAATGTGGGTGATTTCTGTCGCCTTCATATCCTGTATATGGTTGAAGGAAGAAATCATGGGGGAATTATCTTGTCGAAACAGCGTTACTCTGTGGGCGATCAGTTAAGAGGGATTTTGGGGTTGATAGATGCTGTTTCAGCAGAGGATATGAGGAATCAGCAGGTATTCTTGGGAAATTATATTAGGGCTGAGTAAGGGCGATCGCGCTTTTGGACGTAAAGGGCGATCGGGCTTTTGGGGTTAATGGGCGATCGCACATCTTTACTTAATAGGTTTAATTTCTGCTATTGGGCGATCGTCTTGCAAGAGTACCAAGATATTGCCCTCTTGAATGTGTTTAATAAAGCTTGAAATATCGCTATGAATTTCATCAATATTAATGTCGATAGCAGTTGCACCGGAAATTACTGATTCAGCACGCGAAGATAAAGGAGGGGATTCATTAGCAGCTATTTCTTGCAGCAAAGTGGTACATAAATCTCGATTTTGACAATTGGTAGAATGTAACATTTTGGCATATAAATTTCTGGATAAATCCTCATTGATAATTCCATAAAGTATAATTATTGCCCATTCTTTAGCATTAAAAATTAGCCTGTCAATTGCATCAATAAATGCCTGTAACTGGTCTTTTATTTCAAAAGACTCCAGAAAATGAATGAGTCCATACATGACTTCATGTTGTTCGCATCGGTCATCTAAAACTAGATAGAGTGCTGGCAAATATTCGCGGTTGGGATGTAAAGCTAGTTCGGCGAGAGCAAAGTCAAAATTCATTGCTTCTTCATCCGATCGCATGAATTTATTAGCATTTAATATTTCTATCAATTGAGTAGCATTCATCTTGTGTTTCCCACTTTATCAAAAGTACCTGACCATAACAGCTTGTTTTGTTTGATGACTTGTTGTAAATTCCGCCTAATCTGTGGTGTATACAACCCATCTTGGCGATAAATCGATCGCACATCCCACACGGCACTAGCTAGAGCTTGTCGGGGTGATAGATTAAAGTCTGGTCTTTGTCCATAGGATTGTGTACGCCGATGACGGCCACCCGTTCCTGGATGTGGCTGTTCCATCAATATAGCAATACCCTTATTTCTAGTGTAACCAGAGATTCCTATTTGTTTCATATAGGCATCAGATGGAATATGATGAGGTGTCAGGTTATCCCCTGTCCGGCGGATTTTGTTCAAGTCGTCAAATTGTCCGACTGAGCTTTCACCTGGAAGTAATCTAGGTATGTTATTTGCCACTCTTGTTTTGGAAGATGCTTTTTTTGTTTGATAGTGAAAAAGGCTTCGCTATTTTCATTAAATCATGGAAGATTACTTTTAGGGAATGGGCGATCGGGCTTTTTGGGGCGTAAAGGGCGATCGCGCTTTTGGGCGTAAAGGGCGATCGGGCTTTTGGGGTTGATGGGCGATCGCACTTTGGGGTGAAAGGGCGATCGCGCTTTGGGGGCGAAAGGGCGATCGCACATCACCCGATATCAATGGGAATTCAAATAGCCTGCCGATTTACAAAGCATCTAATGCCTGTAACCTGTCCTGACAGCGTTGTGACCAATCAGTTTCGTTAAGCTCATCATAAAGGTTTTTAGCTGACCGATAGTGGCAAATTGCATCTGGCATTTTACCCAATGTTAGAAAGGTTTGAGCCAGCATATAGTGAGCATTCGCAGCATTTGTTTTCTGTTCTAGCTGTTCGGCCAAGGCCAAAGCAGGCAAGAAATAGTCAACAGCTTGGCGATGTTGGCTGAGGTCATCATGGAAGCTACCAAGAGCGTACAAAGCACTTTGTTCTCCAACTTGATCGCCTAATTCCCTAATCACTGACACTTGTTCACTGTAATAAGTCACAGCTTGAGCGTTCTGTCTGAGCTTTTTGGAAATGCCACCAAGCCAGCCTAAAGTTTCCCGTTGAGCGCTGCGGTCATTAATGGTTTTAGCTAGGGCTATTCGTGTCTGGAAATAATTTAAGGCTAGTTCCCATTGATTTGCCTCGCGGTAATCGCACCCCAGCCAAGCTAATGCTAAACTTTCCATTGCTGTATCTGCTAGCTGACGGGCAATTCCTAACATTTGGGTGTGAGGCTCAATGGCTTTCTGGTACTCGCCTTGATTGTAATAACTTTTTCCTAAGTTTTGCAGTGCCCAACCAATTCCCGATTGGTCGTTTAGTTCTTGTAAAGATTGCAACTGTAATTTATACAATTCGATTGCTTCGGGGAATTCTTGGTCAGCAAGTAGACTTTCACCTAGCTGTTTTAGCTGTGTTTGCACCTGGGAAATCCAATGCTGTTGACCTGTTGCTAGAAATAGCTGGTAAGCTTGATTAAAGGCATCAATTGCTTCTCGTCTTTGCTTTAGCTTGACAAAAGCCCAGCCTAAAAAAAAATAGCTCTGAGCCACCGTATCTCTGGCTCCAATTGCTTCGGCAATAGTTAAGCTTTGCCGATTTAGTTCAATAGATTGCTGATAGTTTTGAAGATTGAGATGACAGTTAGCTATATACATGAGAGCCTGAGATTCCAGAAAGCGATCGCTTAATTTTCGCGCAATAGCTAACTGTTCCTCGTATAAATCAATCGCTTTCTGGTACTGATTTAGGGAATTGTAGCTATTGCCCATGTTGCCTAGAACATTGGCTTCTTTAGCGCGAGCCCCAATTTGCCTTGCGATCGCTAAAGATTGCTCATAAAACTCGATCGCCTTCTGCTTCTGATCTAGTGAATTGTAGCTATTGCCCAAACCGCTCAGGGCAGACTGTTCCCCAGACAGATTCCCAATTTTTCGTGCGATGAGCAACTGTTGCTCGTATAAATCAATCGCTTTCTGGTACTGTCCTAATGAATTGTAGCAACCGCCCAGATTTCCCAGAGCATCTCCTTGACCCCGGCGATCGCCAATCTCTCGTGCGATGACCAATTGTTGCTCGTAGAATTCGATCGCTTTCTGGTACTGTCCCATAAGGTAACAGCTATTGCCCAAGCCAGCCAGAGCACTAGCTTCTCCCTGACGATTGCCTACTTCCTGGCTGATCGCCAACCACTTTTCATAGCACTGAATTGCAGGCTGGTACTGACTTAAATTGGAATAGCAATTACCCAAACCGCCTAGAGCACTAGCCTCTCCCGATCGGTCATTGATTTCTCGGCTGAACGCCAAATACTGCTCATAGCACTCTATCGCCCGCTGGTACTGACCTAGATTGCGATAGCTACCGCCCAAATTGCATAGAGCCTTAGCTTCTTGATTGCGCTCACCAATCTCTCGTGTGATCGCCAACCACTGCTCATCTAACTCAATGGCTTTCTGATATTGTCCTAGATTGCTGTAGCTCCAGGCCAAGCCGCCCAGGGCCGAGCCTTCCCCAGAGCGATCGCCAATCTCTCTCGCGATGACCAACTGTGGCTCACTGCAATCAATAGCTTTTTGGTACTCACCCAGGTAGTTATAGCTAACGTTCAAGTTGCCCAGGGCCGTGGCTTCGCTTTGGCGATCGCCGAGTTCTCGTGCAATTGTCAACCACTGCTCGCAAAACTCAAGGGCTTTCTGGTGCTGTCCAAAAGAAGAGTAGCTACGACCCAAGCCACCTAATCCAGAAGCTTCCTGCCCGCGATTGCCGAGATCGCGCGCGATCGCCAGAGTCTGTTCGTACAACTCGATCGCTTTCTGATATTGAGAAATCGATGAGTAACTATTGCCTAAAGTGCCTAGATCGGTGGCTTCCCCAGCCCGATCGCCTATCTCTCGATGAATAAATAGCGCCTGTTCCAAGTATTCTATTGCTTTTGGGGACTGGCTCAAGGCGTTATGAATAATACCTATCCCTAGTAGAGCCTCTGCTTCTCCCTTACGACTATTAATTTGTCGTGCCACTTCTAGTGCTTTTTCATACTGTTCCTTAGCTTGAGCATACTTGCTGCGACCCTTATAAATATTTCCTAGTTCGATATAGTTACGCCAGTCGGTAGAACTACTCGGTTGTTTGGGTTGCGACTCCGACATTTTTTCCTCCAAATATATAAATAATCAGTTCATTGTGTTAGAAATAACATCTAATTACTTCTACTTATCTATCGGGCGATCGCCCTAACTTTTATGCAAAGGCCAGGCATTTGTTGCACAAACAAAAGTCTTGCATAGCAAAGCTTTCGCCGATCGCACTCACAAACATGAGCCCAATCCCCAGAAGGCGCATTGCACCCTCCTATTTATATATCGGGGCCACATCCACAAAATTATGCAAATGCCGAGAAAATAAATTAAAAAATTTCCTTACCGCCCCAGAGACTAGAACCAAAGCCCGAAGTACATCAAGTTTTAGCTTATCTCTCCTGCCAAGTCGCTAACTCTAGTCAGTGACAGCCCAAAAGCAGTCTCACAAACCTTTTGACTTGTAAGTAGCACCATTTGCCTTTCAGCTTTCACTTATAATAAACTACCTCTACATTAGATTTTCATACTTACATCAGGAATTATGTTAGGATTGCATCAGGAATTTTCTACCCCTCAATCTATGGCACCCACAAACGAGCAGTTCACTCCAGCCGCCCACCAGTGGGACTTGGAAACCCTCTACACAGACTTGGCCTCCGCTAAGGGAAAACGACTCACTCCCGTTGAGAAGCTACACTTGCGGGGGTTACTTTGTGGCTACAGTCCCGGTGAAATGGCCGAAAAGCTGGGCAAGGATGCTAAAGGCGTGGAAAGTGACCTCTGCGCTAGTATCTATAAGTATGTTAAAAGTCTGATCGGCAAATGTAATGAAAAGATAGGTAACTGGAGAAATATTAGTGAATGGCTTGAGGAAGCTGGATATAAAACTAAGTCACCTGCTAAATTCCCTATTCAAGATGATTTATGTGAAAATAGTAAAGTCAATGTAAGTAATATAAAGTTTGAGAATAATCAGATAACAATTGATGTTTTCCTGCAAATAACTGTACCGCTACCTTCAGAAATTTTCAAACAAAAGCTAGACATTGACGACAACACAACTAATTAGATTTTTGCCGCAATTCAGTATACGGATGCTTAGAGGTCGGCTGTAATCCCAACATAATATCCTCTTTAGATTTTGGCGATCGATTATGACCATCAAAGAACAACTTCTCCAAACCATTGAAACACTGCCTGATGACTTGCTCGCAGCAACCCTGAAATTCGTCCAAACCCTTCAGCATCCCATTCAAAAAACTCCAGGAATTTGTGGCGGTGCAGCGCGAATTCGTGATACCCGCATTCCCGTCTGGACGATTGTTGCTTATCAACAACAGGGCGCAAATGAATCCGAACTTCTCTACAATTATCCAGGACTCACCCTTCAAGATTTGCAAGCGGTGACGAACTATTACGAAAGCAATCGAGAAGAAATCGAGCTGTGGCTTGCTGAAAATAAGTAATTAAAAATGCTAAAGTTTTACTCAAATGAAAACTTCCCGATCGCAATGGTTGATTTACTGCGATCGTGTGGTTATGATGTATTGACATCCTATGAAGCCGGACAAGCCAATCAAAAGATTCCAGATGATGAAGTCTTGATGTACGCAATAAATGCAGGGCGTGTAATAATTACAGAAAATCGTCAAGATTTCATCAATCTCCACTCTACAACCTCAAATCACCCAGGAATTATAATTTGTAAAGCCGATCGAGATTACGCAGGTAAAGTGCAGGTACTCCACGACTTTTTCACTCAAGATACACAGCCGATGGAAAATCGCCTGCTTCGGGTGATGAAACAAAATCTTAAAGGTAGCCAACAGACATTTATACTTCAGGAATACCCAAAATCTTCTTAATAATCATTAGAATTCTAATTCCCATCGTCTATTGTGCTACGATTAAATGAGAGTGTCAATCACCACCAAAAATGGCAACAATTACCCTTCAAATTCCCGACGAATTGGCTCAACGTCTAGAACCTTTGCAAAATCGATTGCCGGAATTGCTTTGGCAACTTCTAGAAGTCACTAAACAGCCAACAACTATCGAGCCCGAAGTCAAAACTAATACCGCCGATATTCCCGCAGTTTATCGAGAAGTTCTGGACTTTTTAATCGAAACTCCAACTCCCCAAGACATTGTTAGTTTTAAGGTTTCACAAAATGCTCAGACACGCCTGCAAAATTTGCTCGATAAAAACCGCGAAGCGACACTTACTCCAATGGAAATAGCAGAATTAGATGTTTACGAGCAGCTAAAACATCTGATGATTTTACTGAAAGCAAGAGCCTATTCAGCAATTCAATACTAATTCAAGGAATTGGCAAGTGAATAATTTGGTCTTGATATTCCCCATCAAAAGAACCTCCAGCAATCACAATCAACTCATCAAGTGTCTCCCCAATACCCATTTCGGGGTTGAAGATAAAAATACCGGGTATGTGACAACCTTGAGCAATGTGATCCGCCAAGTGTACAGGCATTGACTTGCGGTTATTAGTCAGCAGCACAAAGTTATGCACTTCACACCATATTAGGATTTCTGGATCTAACGTACCTTTGGGAGGAGTATCCGGTTCTCCCACAGCCCGAATTATCAAATCTGATTCCCGCCGCCGCAGTTGGTTAATATAAACTGGATTAACATTTTCATCCATGAGATATTTGAGCATCTTTCGCCTTCTTGCTTTCTGCCTTTAACTGCATCAGTTTTCGCACCGCAGGCGACGGGTTTCGCTGCTGTTCCTCTCGCATTCTGCGTCCCCATTCCAACCAGTCAGCGATGTAGTTGCTCACAGATTCTTTGTTGTGAAGATAATACAGAATGGTGGCATAAACTTGTTCGAGAGTCAGTGAAGTGTAAATATTGGCAATTTCCTCTGGGGTGCGAGCACGATAAATATACTCGTACAGGATAGTTTCAATTCCAATCCGCGAATCTTTCAGGCGAATGTCATCAGGTGACAGAAAGTTGAAGTATTCTTCTAGTTGCACGTTTTCATTCTTCCTTTTTAGCAACTTGTACTACTAACTATAATTTTACTATTTTTCCGTTATAACGTCAACCGATTTGATATTTGAGATTCATTATTTTTAGACTATTTGACTGCTTCTCATGCAGATTACTGTGTGTTTAATGCTGATGTGAATGTAGAGGCTTTCCCTAGCAGTACCGAAGGCAACTAAAGCCCGATCGCGCGATCGCACTTCTAGATTATCCCGCCCGTGAAGCGAAGCTATCCCTCTTCGTGAATCGCCCTTTGCTGTCTTAGCTTAAACCAAGTACGCGCGGCGAAGCTATCCCGTAGGGAATCGCGCGATCGCACCAAAAAGTATCCGCCGCGCAATTATCCCTCTTCCTGAATCACCTAAACCAACCCATCCTACAAAATGCTCTGTTTGCTAACTAAAATTAGCCCCAAAAATGAGAAATAAAATTATACACTTATTGAAAGCATATGTCAACAGTATTTTCTCGGTTATATATAAGTATAAATAAAATTAACCGACTTGGATGTAGCATCGATCGCACTCACTTGAAAGTAGTTAAAAATCCTAACTTAATTAAAGATTCTATGAAGGTTGGGAATAAGTCTTTACATTGTAGAGCGAAATTTTGTTATTCTGTTAACAAGTTTGATTCGATCGACTGAATCGTTGTACCACAGTCTTACACTCTAAACAGAACGGCAGTTTCCCCCATGAGAATTTTAGTCACAGGCGGTGCGGGTTTCCTCGGTTCCCACCTAATCGATCGCTTAATGGCCCAAGGACACGAGGTAGTCTGCCTCGATAATTTTTACACCGGGACTAAACGCAATATCCTCAAATGGCTGGACAACCCGTATTTTGAGCTGATCCGCCACGACATCACGGAACCGATTCGGTTAGAGGTAGATCAGATTTACCATCTGGCTTGTCCCGCTTCCCCCATACACTATCAGTACAATCCTGTCAAGACAATTAAAACAAACGTCATCGGCACGATGAATATGTTGGGATTGGCCAAACGGGTAAAAGCAAGATTCTTTCTCGCTTCCACTTCCGAAGTGTACGGAGATCCTGACGTACATCCACAAACAGAAGATTATCGTGGCAACGTTAATTGTATCGGGATCAGATCGTGTTATGACGAAGGGAAGCGAGTAGCTGAAACCTTATCTTTTGATTACCACCGTCAAAATGGGGTAGACATTCGAGTTGTGCGAATCTTCAATACCTACGGCCCCCGGATGTTGGAAAATGATGGCAGAGTAGTGAGCAATTTTATTGCTCAAGCTTTGCGGAATCAACCGCTGACAGTATACGGCGACGGTTCCCAAACCCGGAGTTTTTGCTACGTTTCTGATTTAGTAGAAGGATTCATTCGCTTGATGAATAGCGACAAAATTGGGCCGATGAATTTGGGGAATCCAGGCGAATATACTATCTTGGAGTTGGCACAAAAAATTCAAAACATGATTAATCCAGGGGCAGAAATTATCTTCAAACCTCTCCCGGAAGACGATCCAAAACAGCGACAACCGGATATTACTCGTGCTAAAAATTGGTTGGGGTGGGAGCCAACTGTGCCGCTGGATCGAGGTTTAGAGTTGACTATAAAGGATTTTCGCGATCGTATAGAGGGAAAGCAACAGTAGAGATAGGGAGAGGGGGAGATAGGGAGATAGGGAGATAGGGAGAGGGAGAGAGGGGGAGATGGAAAATAGGGTACAACAATTTTCTACTTGTTGCTTCTTTACTTATCTCTTCCTTCTTCCTTCTTCCTTCTTCCTTCTTCCGACTTCCATCGAACTTCAATCCGTTACCTCCGTTACACAATCCGTTGCCGAACTTCCTTCTTCCTTCTTCCTTCTTCCTTCTTCCGACTTCCATCGGACTGAAATCCGTTACCTCCGTTACACAATCCGTTACACAATCCGTTGCCGAACTTCCGACTTCCATCGAACTTCTTTCCTCTTCCTTCTTCCGACTTCCATCGAACTTCTTTCTTCTTCCTTCTTCCGACTTCCATCGAACTTCGTTTTCATCGGATTAATTCACTAACTTTGAGGACATTTATATGCGTGTTTGCGTCATCGGTACAGGATACGTCGGCTTAGTTACCGGCACTTGCTTAGCACACATCGGACATCACGTTATTTGCGTAGACAACAACGAAGAAAAAGTTAAATTAATGAAGTCGGGACAGTCGCCTATTTTTGAACCCGGACTGTCTGAATTAATGTCCTCTGCTTCTCAATCGGGCAATCTAGAATTTACTTCGGACTTAGCAGCAGGAGTCGCTCACGGAGACATTTTATTCATTGCCGTGGGAACCCCTCCTTTGCCTACTGGGGAAAGCGATACTCGCTACGTGGAAGCGGTTGCGCGCGGCATTGGAGCTCACCTCGATGGCGATTACAAAGTGCTTGTCAACAAATCCACGGTGCCCATCGGTTCGGGGGATTGGGTGCGGAGGATTGTATTAGACGGTTTGGCTGAACGTCAAAAACCTCAAAGCGGTGATGGGGCTACTGGTGAGGAAGTAGCAGCAAAAACTGGCGTGCAATTTGATGTGGTTAGCAATCCAGAGTTTTTGCGGGAGGGCTGCGCTGTTCACGATACGTTTAATCCCGATCGCATTGTTCTCGGCAGCAACTCTCAGCGGGCGATGGATATGATGCTAGAGTTATACAGGCCGATTGTCGATCGCAAGTTTGCCGAAAATCCGTCTTTGGCGGCAGTACCTGTCGTGATGACAGATATCAGTTCGGCAGAAATGATTAAGTACGCTGCTAATGCTTTTTTGGCGACTAAGATTAGCTTTATTAATGAAGTAGCTAATATTTGCGATCGCGTCGGTGCAGATGTTACCCAAGTAGCCAGAGGTATCGGTTTAGATTCGCGGATTGGCAGCAAGTTTTTGCAAGCTGGCATCGGTTGGGGGGGTTCTTGTTTCCCCAAAGATGTTTCAGCTTTAGTTCACACTGCTGAGGATTACGGCTACGAGGCGCATTTGCTCAGAGCGGCGGTGGAAGTTAACGAACGCCAGCGCTTGATTGCTATTGAGAAATTGCAGCAAGTTTTGAAGATTCTTAAAGGTAAAACAGTCGGACTTTTGGGTTTGACTTTTAAGCCGGATACTGACGATTTGCGGGATGCTCCTTCGCTGAATTTAATCGACAACTTGAACCGATTGGGAGCGAAAGTTAAGGCTTACGATCCGATTGTTTCTCAAACTGGGATGCGTCACGGTTTGTCCGGTGTTTTGGTAGAAACAGACCCCGAAAGATTGGCTGACGGTTGCGATGCTTTGGTGTTGGTGACTGATTGGGAACAGTTTCGCAATTTAGATTACGAGAAAATGGCGAAGTTGATGAATCATCCGGTGATGATTGATGGCCGCAATTTCTTAGATAAGAAGGTTTTAGAAGCGGCTGGTTTCCAATATGTGGGAATTGGAAGATAAGAAAGAGAGACAGAGGGCGGACACGGGAGCACCGCCCCTACAAAGAACCCATACGAAGAGAAGAGAAGAGGGAGCATCTCAGTTTTGCATTATAGTGCGAGCGTCCCCGAAGAGCGAGTACAATACGCGAGCTCTTAAGCTCGCACTATAATAAAAAAAATGCTTTTTGCAAAACACCAGATGCTCCCAGAGAAGAGAAGAGAAGAGAAGAAGAGGGCGGGCACGGGGGCACCGCCCCTACAGAAATCAAAGGTGGCCAACCATCGCGGGTTTACTCGACGCGCCTGCTTTAGAAACTTTCCATTAGTGTTTTTTCTTGAGCGTAAACATCGCGTAGTTGTTGCAGTGCTGAGGTAGAAATTACTGATTTAACTGTAGCGACTAATTTACCCCATTCCAGCAAGCTGTCAACTGAAACAGCGGCTTTGAAGTTGTACGTATAAAATTTAGTCCAAAATTCTGGTGCTTGGGTGCGTTTCCAGCGTTTGTACCATCCGAGAAAATCTTGAGCGCAGGCTGGTTTTACTTCTAAGATTGGGGGGAAATCGGCGTAGCTGACGAATCTGCTGAGGCCTTTGGCGTGCACGTAAACCATGTTATGACAGCATTCGATTCGATAAATTTGGTCTGGTGTGATGTTGAATAAAAGTGCTACTGTTTCTTCGGTGACAAATCTCGATCGCGGATTGACGACTGACGATTTGTGAATAATTTTTGATGTGCCGATCGCTAACGATCTTAACTGATTGTCTGATATCATTGTAGCTGCATATCCTGGTGGTAGGTAAATCGATCTGTTAGGTGCGATCGACAGAAATTATCTGTCGGAATTAATTTTTACTGGCGATCGACTTTAGTTTCGCCGACTATGCCACAAAACGGATACAAGCCCCGACTCCTGCAGCTAGCAGTCCAAAATTTTAGATGCTTGTTCCCGATCCTAGATTCCTCTGTGAAATCAATCTAAAATCTAAAATCTAAAATCTAAAATCGACTGACTGGGCGATCGCCTTTTGATACAATATACTAAATCCAAAATTTTGTAAAGAGTTTATATGAGTAAAGGTTTAGTCAGGTTGCGGGTTCGAGAGTTGGCGGCCGAGAAGGGATGGACGCTGAAGGAGGTTGCACAGCGATCGGGCGTGGGGTACAGTACGATTAGCAATTATGCCCGCTCTCAGGGAATGGCAATGGTTGACTTTGCGGCAGTGCACAAGTTGGCCCGCACTTTTGATGTGATGATTGAAGATTTTGTGGAAATCATGGAAAAATAGGTGCGGGTATTGCCTGGATTCTATAAAGTTTGGATAGAAGCGGTGGAATTCGGCGTTGTAAGCAACATATTGATTGCAATAAAAATCTAATAAATCTAGTCTGTTGCGGTTGAACCATTTTAGCATCTCGTGGCTTTCTTCTTTCGAGGGCATATTAGTCATGATTTGGGGGTTGATTATGATTCTAAAATGTAGTAGAATCTATTTTAGCCTCTGGGTTAGGGCTGTGCGCTCGCACATCGAAGCATTGCATGAGCCGAGCCAAAAATCGCGAGCAAGATTCGTTTGTATCAGGCATAATGGAAGTACAACCGAGAGACATTCAAAATTACCAAACAGCAGATGGAAAAAATCTTTTCTCAGAGTGGCTCAATTCGTTGCGAGATAGCAGAGCTAAAGCTAAAATACGGGCTAAGCTCAACCAAGTTAGGCTAGGCAATCTAGGTGACTGTAGCTTTGTTGGAGAAGGAGTCTGCGAATTGAGAATAGATTATGGCCCTGGCTATCGGATTTACTTTGGACAAATAGGGCAAACAATTGTACTTCTTCTATGTGGCGGTGATAAAAGCACTCAAGAACAAGATATCCGCAAAGCCATAAAATACTGGAGGGATTATGAAAGTAGAGATAATATCTAGAAGTATCAGCTATCAAGAAGAATTGATTGAATCTCTGAAAGACCCTTTAGAGGCTGCTTCTTATATTGAGGCTTGCTTGGAAGAGGAGAATTCTGAGGTGCTAAAGCTGGCATTAAATGATGTTGTTGACTCTCGTCACAGGATGAATGAACTCTCAGAAGATGCTACAGCACTTTTGGCAAAATTGGACGAACTATTGTCTGACAAAAAAGGAGCAGAAATTTACTGTCTGAATGCTTTACTTGATGCACTCGGTTTTCAACTGACGGTGACTGTTAAGCAGAGAAATTCCTGAAGCCATCGATCGCAACCAAAGTCGCCTATAATCAAACTAACCCGTTCAAAACCGGAAATTAGGAGAACCGTCAAGTCAGGAACTCAGGTCTAAAGACACTGAGCTTGGTCGCGAGTAAGTCTCGAATCAAGCTATTCTGACCAGCCTAAGTCTTAACTGACTACGTTATTTAGGTCACGACACCGGAGAATGCGAAGCTAGTTTTCCGCTCTGTCATCTGCAATTAAACAGTTTTAAAGTCACTGAAACAGTGTTGCAGGTCTAACAAGCCCTTATAACATTGGCGAAGCTAACATCACCCCGTAAGGGAGGCTCCACAAGAGCAAACATTATGCGTACAGGGTTGTAAGGTTTGAGGTGGTAATTGTCCCATCGAAAGTACATTACAAAAGTACACCTAATCGAACAATCCCAAGGCGGTAATGGAAAGATTCAAGGCGGTTTCAACCGCCTGGTCGTTTTCCTCTCAGGACTAAAGTCTCTGAGTTTCCCACTTACCGAGTTTTTTTTATGATAGATGCAGCGCTACTATTGGGAGGGCTTTTCACAGTCGTTTGGCAAGCCATCCTCGGCACTCAAGCCAACGATGCAGCAAAGCACCTCTGTTTGACCGGGATAAAAAAAGTATCACGAAACGGTAAAATTGTCAATCACGACTTAGAAAAAGCGCTAAAAACATCTTTCCTGAAAGCTCAACAACAAATCGCCTCAGAATGCAAACAGGAAATCGACCCCAAAAATAGCGTTAACCGAGAAAGTTTTAGCTATTCGCTGCAAGACAGGCGCAGGGATTTTGATTGGTTGAAACGA
>JBBSNU010000004.1:0-24729 GCA_038260455.1 Chroococcales cyanobacterium
AAACAAGTTTATCTGTCCTTGCCACGGTTCTCAATACAACAGTGAGGGCAAAGTGGTGCGCGGCCCCGCGCCTTTGTCTCTGGCCCTGGCCCACGCCACTGTCGCAGATGACAAGATTGCTTTTACCACTTGGACAGAAACAGATTTCCGCAACGGCGAAGAACCTTGGTGGTCTTAGTTGTGAGTCATTAGTCATTAGTTAGCAGTTAGCAGTTAGTAGTTAGTAGTTAGTAGTTAGTAGTTAGTAGTTAGCAGTTAGCAGTTAGTTTCAATAACCAATAACCAATAACCAATAACCAACAACTAATAACTAATAACCAATAACCAATAACCAATAACCAATAACTAATGACCAATGACCAATGACCAATGACCAATGACCAATCACTAAATTGTCTGACCTTTGAGATTGAATACTCTAATGCCACAAACTAATTTATCTGCGATATTTCGCCGCAGTGTCGAGACGATCGCCAAAACTGCCTTAATTGCGATCGTCGCCGCCGGATTTTTTCTCACCAGCGACATCGCACTTCCCCAAGCAGCTTTTGCTTACCCTTTCTGGGCCCAGCAAACAGCACCCGCTACTCCCCGCGAAGCCACCGGTCGCATTGTTTGCGCTAACTGTCACCTCGGTGCAAAACCGACAGAAGTTGAAGTACCGCAATCTGTTTTGCCTGACACAGTTTTTGAAGCTATTGTCAAAGTTCCCTACGATACTAACGTGCAGCAAGTTGTCGGCGACGGCAGCAAAGGCGGCTTGAATGTAGGCGCAGTTGTGATGTTGCCCGAAGGTTTCAAGATTGCTCCGGCTGACAGAATTCCCGAAGAAATGAAGGAAAAAGTGGGCGATCTTTACTTCCAACCTTACAGCGAAACCCAAGAAAATATTATTTTAGTGGGCCCGCTGCCTGGTGAACAATACAAAGAATTGGTATTCCCAGTTTTGTCGCCAAATCCCGAAACTGACAAGTCAGTTCACTACGGCAAATACCTAATTTATGTGGGCGGCAACCGCGGTCGCGGTCAGCTTTATCCTACAGGCGCTAAGAGCAACAATGCTGTTTATAATGCTTCGGTAGCTGGCACCATTTCTAAAATTACCACACTTGAAGATGGTGGTTTTGAAGTGACAATCCAACCAGCAGAAGGTGCAGCGGTTGTTGATACGATTCCTGCTGGCCCAGAACTGATTATTACCGAAGGACAAACAGTTGCAGCCGACGAACTTTTGACGAACAATCCTAATGTGGGCGGCTTCGGTCAAAAAGATGTGGAAATTGTGCTGCAAAGTGCAGGTCGAGTTAAAGGATTGATGGCTTTCGTGGCTATAACCATGCTGGCTCAAATCATGCTGGTTCTCAAGAAGAAACAGGTCGAAAAAGTTCAAGCTGCTGAAATGAATTTCTAAGCGGGACTTTCATGAGTTGGGTAAGGTACTCGCTCATTAGTGTTAACAACTAGGTCTTATGTAGTCGCAGACTGCTGTCGGACGATTAAGGCCTAGATCCCCCCTTAGCTTGCCCCCTACTCCCCCTTAAGAAGGGGGTAACCGGAAGCGCTCAAAGTCCCCCTTCTTAAGGGGGATTTAGGGGGATCGGGACTCGAATAAAAGCGAGATTTGTCAAGGTTTTGAGGCGATTGTTGATACTAATGGTGATCTGTACACACCCAACTATTAGGTAAGTATGGCGGGGAATACCCGCCTTATTCTTTGATAAATAATCAGTAAAATAATGTCAATAGATGAGAAAACAATTCAAGTAGGGTCATTGGAATGGTTTTATCGGGAAACAAATCCGGTTAACGAAAGTGATAAGCCGCCGGTGCTGCTGCTGCACGGTTTGCCGTCCCAAAGTTTTACCTGGACTGCAATCATGCCGGATTTGGCTGCTGGGGGATTTCGATCGCTAGCGCCGGATTGGGTGGGCTACGGGCGATCGACCAAACCGGACAAACGCGACTTTGCCCACACTCCAGATGCTTTTGTAACCGCCCTGGCTGGCTTTATTCAAACTCTAAAAATAGACCGATTTTCCCTCGTTGTCCAAGGATTTTTAGCTTCGGCCGGCATTCAATACGCTTTGCAAAATCCCGATCGCATAGAACGTTTAGCAATCATAAATACACCAGTTTCAGCCAATATCAAATTGCCTTGGAAAATGCAGCAGTTGGGACTGCCTTTTATTGGCGACATGATGACGCAAGACCCGCTTTTGGTAGACAGAACCCTCGAAGGCGGCTGTCGCAAGACGATATCAGACAAAGATTTAGATGTTTACCGCCGCCCGTTTTTGAAGAGTTCGGATGCGGGGCGATCGCTAATGAATACAGTCCGCAACATTCAATTACCGCAGTCAATGGCAGAAATTGAATCCGGCTTGCAAGGATGGACGCGCCCAACTTTATTTGTGTGGGGTTTGACAGATCCTTGGCTGAGTGTTGAACCCGCTCAAAAATTAGTTAGTTCCATGAAAAATGCCGAGTTAGTCACACTAGAACAAGCGGGGCATTATCCCCAAGAACATTGGTCTGAAAAAGTTGGCGAAGCTCTGATAACTTTTCTGCGCCGTCAGGAGGTAAAATAATAGTTTGTACCTAACTCTCGGTGCGTAGGGTCGGTGTCCCCGTGCCCGCCCGCAACGAGAAATCAAAAATCAAAAATCAAAAATCGATATGACTCGTCCCCGTTCATTTTTTGCCTTGATGATGGCGTTTATGATGGCATTTCTGGTTAGTTGCAGCAGTGTCGAAGCAAAAGTTCCTACGACTTACACAGCAGCCCAGATCCAGCAAATTCAGCGCTATGCTCCTACCCTGACAGAATTCCGATCGCGCATGGATAACCTAGGAAACCTAATTCAAAACAGAAATTGGATTGATACCAAAACTTACATTCACGGGCCTCTAGGCGACTTGCGTAACACCATGAAAGCCGTGTCAGGCACTTTGTTACCCAAATCTCAACAACAAGCTGTTGATTTGACAAAGAGTTTGTTTGCTGATTTGGTAGACATTGACAACGCTGTTAAAGCGACTGACTATGCGAAAGTCACGGCTAGTTATCAAAAAGCTGTGAATGATTTCGAGAGTTTCTTGCAGCTAATTCCTAAAGCCTAATCACTTTAGATAAGACGGCGGTTGAAACCGCGTCTATACACACGAAGATAAGACGGCGGTTGAAACCGCGTCTACACAAACGATGTCCGCCGACGCGGACTGAAGAAAATAAAGTAAAACTTAATTTTTACTGCGCGTTCTTCAACCCGCGGCGGCGGGTTTTGTTTGTATAGACGCGGTTTCAACCGCCCGGTCTTCTTCTTCTATAAAATCTACAATCTAAAATCTAAAATTGAATGATTCGCGTTGCAATTATTGGTTGCGGTATTATCGGGGCATCGATCGCCTTTGAACTAAGTAAATTCCCCGAACTAAAAGTCACAGTGTTCGACAAACAACCGCCGGCACAGGGTTCTACAGGTGCGGCCCTCGGCGTTTTGATGGGAGTTATCAGTCACAAAACTAAGGGCAGAAATTGGCAGTTGAGGGAAAGCAGCCTTCAGCGCTACGAAACTTTGATTCCTGAATTGGAAGCAATTACGGGGCGGAAAATTCCGTTTAACAAACAGGGAATTTTGATGCTTTGTGCGGAGGGAGAGGATTTAAGTAAGTGGGAAAAACTAGCAGCAATTCGCGAATCTCAAGGTTGGAAATTGGAACTTTGGGATGTGCAACAAGTGCGCGATCGCAATCCTCACTTATCTGTAAACGATAACATAATTGCTGGGATTTATTCGCCTCAAGACCGGCAAGTCGATCCGACGGCGTTAACTTTGGCTTTGGTGGATGCTGCTGAACGCAATGGCGTGATTTTTGAGTTTGGAGTGGAAGTTGAAGGGTGGGCGATTGCTGCTAGTGGCGAGTTCGATCGACTAATTATATCCGCTGGCTTAGGTTCTGCGACAGTCACTGCATCCTTAAATCAATTAATTGACATTCGCCCGGTGTTGGGACAAGCGCTGCATTTGCGGTTAAAAAATCCGTTAGGAAACCCAGATTTTCGGCCTGTAATTACTTGCGACGACGTTCACATTGTACCTTTGGCAAATCAAGAATATTGGGTGGGGGCGACGGTGGAGTTTCCTGAAAATGGCGGGGAAATTCAGGCGAATGCTGATATGTTGGAAGAAGTGATGGCGAGGACGATCGCACTTTGTCCCGCCTTAGCCGAAGCTGAAATCCTCAGAAAATGGTCAGGATTGCGCCCGCGCCCGGAAAGACGACCGGCCCCAATTATCGAGACGCTTCCGGGTAACAGCCGCATTTTGATCGCCAGCGGCCACTACCGCAACGGTGTTCTGCTGGCCCCTGCAACCGCGCGATCGATCAGAGAAGCAATTTTGCAATAATTAACAAATGTTAATACAATCAATAAAGCCATTCATATCGTGTCCGGTCGATGGTTCGTAGTACGGACTTTAGTCCGTTCCCGGATTGCGGACTAAAGTCCGCACTACGAACCGTTTTTGTTAGAATCATGGATCGGAAATGATATCATATATTACCTCAAAAAATGTCCGACAAACTTTTAGGAAAACCCCGCTCCTTGTGGCGAGTAATTTTGCTTTCTGCAGTCAGCTTGCTGCTATATTACGGCTGGTATAAATGGATTATCCAAGAAGAATTGCGCCGCTATAACGGCAGCGGTTGGACGATTCCCTAGGGGATAGCTACCCTTGGGGAACGCGATCGCGATCGCCGCGCATGGGGGGTTTCCCCTACAAGAATTACACAACTGATGAACGAACTGCTATAGTTCTTTTGCCCTGATTGTGGAATGTTGGGTTTTACCTTTTTTTGAATTAGCCAACAGTCTTTTGAAATCATCTCCGAGTTTTCTTAATAACTAACGATTATGAATTATGACGAATCCGACTCACTGCCAGGTGTAGCTGACGGCGAGTCTTTAACAGTAGAACAGGCGATCGCA
Source organism: Chroococcales cyanobacterium (assembly GCA_038260455.1). GTDB lineage: Bacteria > Cyanobacteriota > Cyanobacteriia > Cyanobacteriales > Microcoleaceae > Microcoleus. The sequence continues at coordinate 4,991 of JBBSNU010000004.1, forward strand.
AATTTGCACTCCCAAGATTACAGTCTCCGCTATTATGCTGCTTGGTGGATTGGCAGATTTCGAGTCAAGGAACCGGCAGCGATTGCAGCATTGATTGCCGCCTTGCAAGAAGAATCAGAACAAACAAAAATAGGCGATTATTCCCTATTGCGAAATGCGGCGCGGGCGCTGGGTAAATTGGGCGACAAACAAGCTTTACCGGCGCTGATTCGGTGTTTGGAATGCGCGGATTATTACGTGCGGGAAGCGGCGGCTCAAGCTCTCGAAATGCTGGGCGATCGCGATTCCATTCCACCACTCATGCAGCTATTGGATGGGGGCGTGGCTGGGGCCGTGCGAGTGGCTGGCAAATCGCACCTTGTGCAGCCTTACGACTCGGTAATTGAAGCTTTGGGCACGCTGCGAGCGACAGAAGCTATACCGCTAATTGCACCTTTTTTAGAGCATTCTGTGGAGCGGGTGCAGTACGCTGCGGCGCGGGCGATGTATCAGTTGACGGGCGATCGCATTTACGGCGATCTATTGGTAACGGCTTTGAATGGGGATAATTTGCAGTTGCGGCGATCGGCTTTGATGGACTTGGGGGCGATCGGCTATTTGCCGTCAGCGCCAGCTATTGCTGAAACTTTAGCAGAAAATAGCATGAAATTGATTGCACTAAAAGGAGTTTTGGAGCATCATCTAAATCAACAAGAATCTCTATTTTTGTCCGATGAAGCTATCCAAGTTATGAACTTAATGGATAGTTTACTTTGACAAAAATTAGTTCGCAACTGCAATAGGATTGCTTTAGCGATTCTCAATTGTCTGCCGTATATTCAGGACACAGCACATTAAGAAAACAGCACTGCTGTGTCCCTACCGCATATCTCAATACGGTTCACTTAAGATTGTCCGAAGAGAGGAACGAAGCAATCGCAGGATCTATTTTTCATATTTTTTTACCGCCTGGATCGTCTTAAGTAAACCGTATTGCCGCATATCTGTATTTCAGGCAATTGAGAACTATTTGATCGGTTTGAGCCTGGTGAATCGGCGACGGATGGTTTGATGGAATGAGGGAGGAGGCTTTCGGCAATAATTTTCCTAAAAGTTCAGTGAATATACTGAGATTAGTAGCTTGATTTGGTAAAAGAACTCATGTTAAAATCACCTTACCATCTGGATCGCTCCTCAGTTAAAAAAGTTTTGGTTTAGAAAATAGCGATCGCGGAATGCTGGGAGATGGTTGTGTAGCGGCTAGAAGTATAAATCGGGGGATTCACCATGAGCAACGACGATTTGGAAGTCCAGGTGCAACATTTTGCAGCGCTGAAGTCCAAGTATCAAGCAACAAAATATGAAGATTCATCTCCCTCTAGTCTTCTATATCTCATCCTGCAAAGAGCTGATTTAGAATTTGAGATTAGTAAGTTTGAGGGGAAGTGGTTACGAAAGCATCAGCTTTTGGAAACAAGAAAAGCTATCGAGCAAGAGCAACAACGTAAGGCTGAAGAACGAAGAAAACTAGATGCTGAATTTTCTCAACTCAAGTCTAAGTTCAAAGTAACCAAAGAGCTACCCGTATCCAGTCCTTTGTATCCTATCCTTTGGAAACTTGACTCAGAAAATCATCTAACTCCCTTAGAAGTTAACTATCTGCAAGAACAGGGGCTTACTCAAACAGTTGCTATCGCTGAAGATATGGCGCGATTTGCTGCACTAAAGGCTAAGTACCAAGCCACAAAATATCAAGAGTCATTGCCTGAAAGTCATCTCTATCAAATTTTGAATAAACTAGAAGCTGAAAAACCGTTAAATGATTCAGAGGTTAAATGGCTTAAGAAACAATATCTATTTGAAACCCTGGGAATTTTTCAAGAAAAAGAAGCTATAAGAGAAGCTGAGTTTGCCCAACTCAAGGATAAGTACAAAGCTAGTGAATACGCAGAAACATCTGTATCAAGTCCCTTGTATCCCATCCTGAAAAATCTTGAGGTAGATCAGCAGTTGAGTGAGTCAGAACTTAACTGGCTGGAAGAGCATCAACTTAGCGAAACGCTTAACATTGTTTTGGAGATTGAACAGCAACGACACTTTGCTGAACTGAAGCTTAAGTATAAAGCTACTACTTATGAGGATTCATCCCTCTCTAGCAATCTGTATAAAGTTCTCAAAAAAATTGATTTAAAAAGTCAGTTAGGTGAGCAGGATATTAATTTTCTAAAAAAGCGTAATTTGACTGAGACAATTACTTTTGCTATTGACAAATATGCTGCTAGTCTCAAGTCCAAAATTCAATCGGGAGAGCATTTAAGTGAGGCTGATATTGATTGGCTGAAACAGAATGGACGTGAAGATGTAATTACTTTTGCCCAAGAGAAGGAATTTGCGGCTCTCAAGGTCAAGTATCGGATTATAGATCATAATTTCCCCTTCGATCCGTTTTACGCAATTATGGTAAAATTGGAGAAAGAAGAGCGTCTAGATCCTGTGTTAGTTGTTCAGTTAATACAACAGAAACTTTTAGCTAGTCATGGAAAGATTGCTATGGCCTACCACAGGCTTGAAGCGCTTTTCTACGATCGGGAATATGAGCGCACTGGAGATAAATGGAACTTGCCCAACGCCAGCAGTCATTGGCGCAAGGCAGATGAACCGGAAAGTGCATTGAAGGTGACAGAAAATCTGGACTTCGACCAAATCAAAGAAAATAAGCTCAAGTCAGCTTTGCTAACAACGAGGGGCGGTGCTTTCCGAGATATTCATAAACTAGATGATGCTGAAAAGTGCGCGCTAAAAGCTATTGAGTATCAGCCTAAAAGTCATCATCCTTACACTTTGATGGGAGCTATTTGTTTTGAGCGGGGTCAATTTTCAGAGGGTGAGCGTTGGTTTAACGAGGCAATTAAACGCGGTGCTGAATCAGAAGATATAGATTCCGAACTCAAGCGGGTTGTCAAAAATGCTAAGGATGAGAAGCGTCGGGAAGTTGTGGAATATCTGCTGAAAAAAGATCCGCAGCGATATGCTTGGGCTAAGGCTTATAGGAAGCGCGAAGGCGGTGAGGATGTACGGCGCAAGAATTCCTAGCGCAGGTATGGAGTCGAGTTTTTTTGCGGATTCGACTCTTTAACCAAGGTTGTCCTATTTCGAGTATGGTAAGCTTCAATACGGTTCGTTTAAGACAGTCCGATCGGCAAAACGATGTGAAAAACAGACACTGCGATTGCTTCGCTCAGACGCTCGCAATGACAAAAAAACATTAACCCAAGCGTATTGGGGTAAGCTTTCCAAGTTGATCGCCGCGCCTCACTGACGCTGCAAAAAGTTCGATCGCGCGATCGACCCAACCTACAATTACAATGATCACGGTAGAGCTTACAAATCAATGGCATTAGAACTAATTCGCGCAGTCGAACAAGCAGATTCTTCCGAAGGCTTGTTAAACGCAGTCAAAGCACTGGCGGCGGCTGACTCAAAAGCAGCAATTCCTACCTTAATTACAGTGCTCGGCTACAACAACCCAGGCGCTGCTGTTTCCGCCGTTGATGGGCTGATTCAACTCGGAGAACCCGCCGTACTGCCGCTGCTAGAACAGCTTGACGGCTACAATTACGGAGCGAGGGCTTGGGCTGTTCGGGCTTTGGCGGGAATTGGCGACCCCAGAGGTTTAGAGATTTTGCTCGATGCTGCGGCGAATGACTTTGCTTTGAGCGTGCGGCGGGCGGCGGCTAGGGGTTTGGGGACGATTTGCTGGGAACTTATGCCCGCAGAACAAGTTTTAGATGCTCAAATTCGCGCAGTGAAAACCCTGCTGCAAGCGTCCCAAGACCCGGAATGGGTGGTTCGCTACGCAGCAGCGGGGGGTTTACAAGCCTTGGCTGGTGCTGCGACTGTTAAACCGGATTGGTTAGCCGAAGTTTCGGCAAAACTTGAGGAAATAGCCCAAAGCGATGAAACTTTAGCAGTTAGAGCTCGCGCAGTGCTTGCTAAGGAAAAATTGTCACCTGGCTAGGGTTTGGGCGATCATCTCTTCCAATTCCCCTTGACTGAGAGTGGTTAATATAAAGACTTCTTGTACAGTTTTGCCCTGTCTGGCAATGATTTTAAATCCCCCGCGAATGGGTACTGACACTCTTAATGTCATGCGGGGGATGTGTCCTTTAACTTTGTTGATGACCCCTGGGGTAACGGTGTGAATGCCCATTTTGAGGGTGAGGCGCTCTAAAATTGGTATCAAACCGGGAAGGTGGGTGGAGTGATTCCAGACTAGGCGGCCTTTGGATTGTGGGTTCATTACTTTTTAACCAAATTCAACATACCCAGTCTAAGTCACCTTCTGGCCGAACCAATTTGAAATTCCCTCAATTTATGTATCAATAACGTTACTGTGCCTGTCATTGCAAGCAAAGCGACGCAATCTCAAACCGAGATTTTTGAGTCCGGGCGCGCAAGCTGAGATTTAAGGGCGCAGAATTGTCCTGTACTTTTTGATGTTTTGGGTTAGTAACTGTGGGTTTTTCTAGTTGATTTGCGATCGCCCGGAACATTTCTGTGGCGCTGCAAGGTTTCTTGAGGTAGCCGTCGGCTTTGAGTTCCTGGGCTTTTTCCATTTCCGAGCCTGTCATAAAAATAAACGGAATGCTGGCGGTTGCTTGGTACGATCGCAAAATCGCAAAAACTTCCAAACCGTTGAGTTCCGGCATCATCACATCAGACAAGATTAAATCGGGAATTTGGGCGATCGCTAACTGGATACCGACTTGTCCGTTTTCCGCGCCGACAGCTTCAAAACCGCGCGATTCCAGAAGTTCTAATACGGTTTCTCGGATTAAGTTATCGTCTTCAATTACTAATATTTTAGTCATTTTTGTTACTTTTTGTTGGCTTTATTTTTACTTGTATGTTAAATTTATATCACCCGTATTATCAAAAATTCAAGTGGGCTATTGCAGCTACCCAGTTTTCACAGCCCCGAAGCGATCGCACTTCATCAAAATCTTTCATAAATCAATAAAACAGTTCAGGAAAAGTATCATGAAATTTATCAGCCCTAAAACAGACTTTGCCTTCAAAAAAATCTTTGGTTCCACCGACAGCCAAGACATCCTCATCAGCTTCTTAAATGCTCTAATTTACGCCGGTGAGCCAATCATCCAAGACTTACAAATTATTGACCCTTACTCGGCTGCTACCGTTAGCGGACTCAAAGATAGTTATTTGGATGTCAAAGCTCGAATTACCGGCAACAAGACGGTAATTATTGAAATGCAAGTTTTGAATGTAGCCGCTTTTGAAAAACGAGTCATCTACAACCTAGCCAAAACCTATGCCAACCAACTCAAAATTAGAGAAGGTTATCCTAGATTACAACCAGTAATTGCTTTGACGATTACTGATTTTGAAATGTTTAAAGAACAACCTGATGTTATTTCTAATTTTGTGTTCAAAGAAAAAAAGAAGCTATTTGATTATCCCCATCTCCAAGTGGAAATGTTTTTTGTTGAGTTACCGAAGTTCAAAAAAGAGTTAAACGAACTCACAACTTTGACGGATAAATGGATTTATTTTATGAAGCACACTCCCGATTTAGAAACAATCCCAGCCACAATGGAAACAGTTCCAGAACTAGAAAAAGCTTTTCTAATTGCCAATGAGGCTAACTTAAGCTTGAAAGAGTTCCAGGATATGGAAGCTCAAGAAATGGCGATCGAAGAACAGCGGGGAACAGTTTCTAGAGGTATAGAAGAAGGTTTGGAGCGAGCTAGGATTCAATTGATGCAAGCAGGCCGTCAAGAAGGGATTCAAGAAGGTATTCAAGAAGGGATTAGAGCAGGGCGTCAAGAAGGGATTCAAGAAGGGATTCAAGAAGGGATTAGAGCAGGGCGTCAAGAAGGGATTCAAGAAGGGATTAGAGCAGGTCAAAGAGCATTAATTCTGCGTCTGCTGGAGCGACGTGTAGGAGCCATAAGTCCTGATATAGTTTCGCGGATTGGGGAATTATCGGTTGAGCAATTAGAGAATTTGGTAGAGGAGGTAGTCGGATTTTCTAGTTTATCCGATTTAATGGTTTGGTTAGATAGAGCAGAATAAGAGAGAGAGCGATCGCTGTTAGTTTTTTTAGGTCGATCGACTTATAAACAGGGATATTCACAAAAATCCGCCGATCGGGTAAAATAGAGCTTGGTGTATCGTGATTTGTTGAGGAAAAGGATATGTCAGAATTTCTAGACTTTCTCAGACATCAGTTTGCCTACGTTGCTATTGGCGAATTTAAACCAGGAAAATTCAAAGAAGCAGAAGAACTTTTTGAAAAAGCCGTTGCAACTTATGCTACAGGTTTTAAGGGAGCGTATTTGCTGCAATTGCCCAATACAGACAAAGGTATTGCCATCATTTTTTGGGAAAGCGTAGAAGAGATGGCAGCCAATCAAAGCGAAGCTTATCAGGAAATATTGAAGCATATGACACCTTTGTTTGCTAAAATTCCCGATACTGATGTTTATGAAATTGTCAGTGAAATTAAGCCGAAAAGTGAATGATTAACAATTCTGCAACCGGCGCGTCATTCCCATTCCCATCGGTGTCTTTCGCCCGACTCCGCTGTAAAGCGCAAAATCTGCTAAACTGTTGATTTGCTTGATAGCAACCGGATCAACATCTCCCATAATTCGGTAACTAACCTCGCCGACGCAGCCAATAAATTTACTGCGAGAATCGGTACAAACTTCTGTGCGGATATCGAAGAAACTGGGAAAAATAGATTCTGTGAAATTAGGTTCGATCGCAATTTCGCTGTACTTGTTCCAACGATTCGCCAAACTGCAAAAAATACTCTCTCTAGTTGGCATCGCACTATCGTACACACCTTGCCGAAAATTAGTAGGAGTGCAGAAGGTAAACGCAATTTGGCGCTCAGTGTCGGAAGCGCGATCGAACAATTCGGCGTAACTGCAAAAATTTACCCAAGGCTGGTTTGGTTGCGGTTGACTGACAATGTTCGTCACGTACAAATCTGTCGGGCCCAGATGCCACGGGCGGTCAAAATTCAGTTGCTGCCAAAGTTCAGTTAGGCGATCGAACAAACCGTCATCCAGCAGAGAAATTCGCCACCAAATCGGCGTATTTTCTTGAATTGCTTGCTTTTGCTCCCACTGTACAGCCTGGGAAGTTGTGCGCGAAGCGGTCGGCAAAACTCTCTTTTTTGTCTGTGGTGTGCTGGTTTTGTCAGCCTCTTTTCTGCTTACTTGGAAAGGGCTTAATGTGAAAGCTTTTTCATTAGATTGGTCGTGCAGGTACGCGCTCAAATCTGTGTCTACAGCACTCACAAGGTTGAGAAATAAGGCGTGAAGATGCCGTCCCGTTAAAAATTGGGATGGGATTGGTGCAACTGGTAGCAGGTTTAAAACGAGGCTGTGGGGCATTTTAAAATTATATATTTTGTCTGTGTATCTGTTCGGTTACTATTAACATTACAGTTAAGTTGCAATTAATAATATTTCTAATAGACCTCTTGCATAAATCTTTAATAGAGCCGGTCAACCGCAGATGTAATGCAGATATACGCAGACAAACGCAGATGAATTTCAAGATAGTTTGTGAATGAGTGCAAGAGGTCTAATGATTATTCCTACAATACATTTTTGGGGTTGTTTACAATAGTTCTTGCTCCGTGCTGGTGCGTCGCTATGAGATTGTCCATTTTTTGGCAAAGATTTATCGCAGGCGACACACCCTACGGCTGATATTAATGAATTAGGCGATCGTGATTTCTGGCGACAAATAAACGTCTTGAATGGCGTGGAACAATTTTACACCTTCTTCAAAGGGACGCTGAAAAGTTTTGCGGCCGGAAATTAAGCCGCAGCCACCAGCACGTTTGTTGATGACTGCGGTACGAATTGCTTCGGCAAAATCGCTTTTCCCGGAAGCACCGCCGGAGTTGATTAAACCCATTCTTCCCGCATAACAGTTTAGCACTTGATAGCGTGTTAGATCGATCGCATGATCCGTTGTCAATTCAGAATACACCCGGCTGTCAGTTTTGCCGTAACTCTCGCCGGCGGCTTTAGCAACTGCTCCGTAACCGTTGTTACATTCTGGCAATTTCTGCTTGATGATGTCAGCTTGAATTGTCACTCCCAAGTGATTTGCTTGACCAGTTAAATCAGCGGCAGTATGATAATCTTTGTCTTGTTTGAAGATATCGTTGCGGAGATAGCACCACAAAATTGTCGCCATTCCGTACTCGTGAGCGAGGGCAAAAGCTTGACTAACTTCTTGGATTTGCCGCGTCGATTCTGGCGAACCAAAATAAATTGTGGCTCCGACTGCAACGGCTCCCAAATTCCAAGCTTGTTCGACTGATGCAAACATTATTTGGTCGTATTGATTGGGATAAGTCAGCAATTCGTTGTGATTGAGTTTGAGAATGAAAGGGATTTTGTGCGCGTATTTGCGAGATACGCTTCCCAAAACTCCCAGCGTTGTCGCGACAGCATTGCAGCCCGCAGAAATTGCTAGTTTGATGATGTTTTCGCTGTCAAAATAGATGGGATTTGGTGCAAAAGAAGCGCCCGCCGAGTGTTCGATTCCTTGGTCTACTGGTAGGATGGATAAATAGCCAGTATTTGCCAAGCGTCCGCTAGAATAAAGTTGCTGGAGCGATCGCAAAACTTGAGGAGAGCGATCGGTTTGGGCGAAAATGCGATCGACCCAATCCGGGCCAGGCAGGTGCAACAAATCTTTAGAAACTTTCGCTTGATGGGTGAGCAAGTCTTCGGCTTCGTCGCCTAGCCAAGATGCGATCGCACTGGGAACTGATAGTGTAGCTGTCATGCAGATTTCCCTCTGAATTTCAATTTCAGGCTGATGATTGCAGACATTAGCCTTGCTGATATTGTAGCAAACAATTCATATTTTCGATCCAGGCAATTATCAGCCAAGTTTTTAATAAGATTAGAGACAACAGCAGCAGGACGCGCTACTCTAGAATAAGCTGGCAGTTCCGCAGCAGCGAAAACACCAGCGATCGCCGATCGACTCACAACTTTGCCATCACAATGTCACACACTTACTTTGATTCTGAAAACGGTCACAAATCCTTCGAGATGCCCGGTGCCAAACCCCACTACAATCCCGATCGCCCTGGTCAAGTAGAGCACATTTTCCTCGACTTAGTGCTGAATATTCCCAAACAAAGCTTTCGTGGCACTTGTAGCATTCGCATCAATCCAGTCCGCAGCGGTATTGACAAATTAACCTTAGATGCGGTAAACCTGAATATTAAATCAGTAAAAGTCGGCGAAATTGAGCAAAATTTCGACAGCGACGGCGAAGTGCTGCAAATTCAACTGCACGAACCAACAGTAGCTTACGAACCAATTACAATTGCGATCGAATACTCGGTCGAAAAACCCCAGCGCGGCCTCTATTTCGTCGGTCCAGACAAACACTATCCCGACAAACCAACCCAAGTTTGGACTCAAGGCGAAGACGAAGATTCCCGCTTCTGGTTTCCCTGTTTCGACTATCCCGGACAACTCGCAACTTCCGAAATTCGAGTGCAAGTTCCCAGACAATTTTTTGCTATTTCTAACGGCGAATTAATTAGCACAAAAAATGACGGCGACGATAAAATTTATCACTGGTCGCAAACACAAGTTCACCCGACCTATTTAATGACCTTAGCCGTCGGAGATTTTGCCGAAATCAAAGACGAATGGGACGGCAAACCAGTTAATTATTACGTCGAAAAAGGCCGCGAAGCAGACGGTAAGCGCAGCATGGGCAAAACGCCCCAAATGATTGAATTTTTCTCTAAAGCATTTGGATATCCTTACCCTTTTCCTAAATATGCTCAAGTCTGCGTCGATGATTTCATCTTCGGCGGCATGGAAAATACTTCGACAACTTTGCTAACAGATAGGTGCTTGCTAGACGAACGCGCTAGCCTTGACAATCGCGCTACAGAAAGCTTAGTTGCTCACGAATTAGCTCACCAGTGGTTCGGCGATTTAGTAGTAATTAAACACTGGTCTCATGCTTGGCTGAAAGAAGGTATGGCTTCCTATTGCGAGGTGCTATGGACTAACGAAGAATACGGCAAAGAAGACGCGGCTTATTATATGTTAGGTGAAGCCCGCAATTATTTAGCTGAAGACAGTTCTCGCTACCGCCGCCCGATTGTCACTCACGTTTACCGCGAAGCGATCGAATTGTACGATCGCCATTTGTACGAAAAAGGCGCTTGCGTCTATCACATGATTCATGCCGAGTTAGGCGACGAGCTATTTTACAAAGCAATTCACACTTTTGTACGGGATAACGCTCACCAAACTGTAGAAACGATCGATTTGCTCAGGGCGATCGAAAAGGCGACCGGTCGCAATCTAATGTTCCTGTTTGACCAGTACGTTTATCGCGGCGGTCATCCAGATTATAAGGTTGCTTATTCCTGGGACGGCGACAGCAAATTAGCAAAAGTTACTATTACCCAAACTCAGGTAAAAGACAGCAAAAATGGCAACGGTAACGGCAATAGCAATAGCAAAGATGTCTTTGACCTAAAAATTCCGATCGGCTTCGGTTATAAGCCTGAAAAAGATGCAGACGATGACAGTTCAGCCAACCTAAAAACTTTCACAGTGCGAGTGAATGAACGCGAGCAAAGTTTCTATTTTCCTCTCGAAGAGAAGCCCGCATTTGTTAGTTTTGATGTCGAAAATAAATACTTAAAAACAGTTGTTTTAGAGTATGGAATTGCGGAACTAAAAGCTCAGTTGCAGTTCGACCCCGACCCGGTTTCTCGGATTTATGCCGCCCACGCTTTGGCGAAAAAGGGAGGATTGGAAGCTGTGAAAGCGCTGTCAGAAGTTCTCAAGAAAGAGCCGTTTTGGGCTGTGCGGGCAGAAGTAGCGGGTCAGTTAGTTGAAATTAAACTCGACCAAGCTTTTGATGGTTTAGTAACTGGTTTGAAAGATAAAGATGCTCGGGTTCGCCGCGCTGTGGTGAGTGCGCTGGGTAAAATCAAGACTCATGAGACTTATAAGGCGCTGAGGGCGATCGTTGAAAAAGGCGACGACAGCTATTATGTAGAAGCGGCCGCAGCTAGTGCTATGGGCTCGATCGCAGGGGCTAACCCGGATGAAAAACCGACGGACGAACAGGTACTCAAAGAGTTAAAGTTGGTACTGAAAGAGCGTCAGGGCTGGAATGAGGTTGTGCGATCGGGGGCTATTTCCGGTTTGGCGCAAATGAAAACTTCGGAAGATGCGCTGAACCTGATTTTGAAATACACAGCCGTTGGTACTCCGCAAGCTTTGCGATTAGCTGCAATTCGTTCTTTGGGGACAATTTCGACAGGTCAAACTAAGCTCAATTTAGAACGGATTTTGCACCGATTGGCAGAATTATCTAAAGAGACGTTTTTCTTGACTCAAGTATCTGTAGTAGTGGCTTTAGGACAGATGGAAACTCGCAAAGCTATGCGGATTTTGCGTTCTTTAGCTGACCAAACTCCCGACGGCCGCGTCCGTATGATGGCTGATGAAGCGGTGCAAAGAGTGCAGAAAAATGTCGGTTCCGATGCAGCGGTGAAGCAGTTGCGGGAGGAGTTAGACCAGGTGAAGAAGGAGAATCAAGATTTGAGGAGTCGGATGGAAAATCTGGAGGCTAAGGCGAAGAAAGATTAGGTGTAAAACCTCATACCGGCGCAGATAGAGGCCGATTTGGGCGATCGGCTTTTATCTGCGCGCGAGTATTACAATATTATTTTCCAGCCGCAGTCCATCTACATTTGCTAGTTTCAACAGAGGGAAAGCGAAATATGTCTGTTCTCTAATATGTTGTTGTCTCAAATGGTGAATTATCTAGAATCAGGCGTGCAGTTTTTATTGTTTAGGAACGAAAAGTTAATAATACCATTTTTCTAAAGATATGCTATAGATGAAGTCTTAGCCCCCCCGAACTCGCGGGGGGGTTGGGGGGGTAATATCTAGCGCTACTTTATGAAATTGGTATAACTTAAACATCTGCCACACTCCTCCTGGTAACTATTAATCGGACTTGTGCACGGGCGGTCAGAAACTGGGTTTTTTTACGAAAAGACGCGCTGTATCCCGGAGATTCGGTAAAAAACCCGGTTTCTTTAGTCCTATGCGTCAGTCCTATATTAATCTAGTTGCAGGAGCTTTTGCACCCAGAAATATTGCCAAAATTATGAGTATAACCGCTGTATTGATAGAACAATCGGGAGTAATTCCCTACCGCATTCAAGACGGAAAAATTGAAATAATGCTGATTACTTCTTCAACCAGTAAGCGCTGGGTAATTCCCAAAGGGTTAATTGAACCTGATATGACTCCCCAAGATTCCGCCGCCAAGGAAGCTTGGGAAGAAGCTGGTTTGTTGGGTAAAGTCTTGCCGGATTTGTTGGGAACTTACAAATATCAAAAGTCCGGCCATACTTGTCATGTAGAAGTATTCTTGCTACCAGTACAAACTATTCTGGAAAATTGGCCGGAAGCTAGCAAGAGAAAGCGGCAGTGGGTAAGTATTCCGAAAGCAATTAAGCGGGTGAATGAACCGGAACTCAAACTGATTCTTGCAGATTTACTGAATCAGTATCAGTTCTGATGATTGACATATATTATATTAAATCCGCGTGAAAAACCCCTCCATCGGAGTCGGCGATTGAAAGAGACTGTTGGCCAATTCGCGGGGCTGTTCCCGGGAGCATCTCAGTTTTGCATTTATAGTGCGATCGTCCCCGCTCGCTCCTGCGTAAAATACGCGAGCGGGGACGCTCGCACTATAATAAAAAAAAAGCTTTTTGCCAAACTGAGATGCTCCCCTGTTCCCTCTCAACTCTGGAGGGCAGGATTTCCGCTCGTTATTAGCAGTTAACTAGGTATGCGATCGATTAGACATTTAGCCCCTCACCACTATTTTTAATGGTGAGGGGTAAAACACTTTTGAAATGCGCCAGCAGTCTCTTTCAATTGCCCTTTTCAATCGCTCTTAATTATCATCTGACGATGATTCATGGGAGGATTCTGCAGACGATGATTCATGGGAGGATTCATGGGAGGATGATTCATGGGACGATTCTGCGATCGCACTTAGCGGCTGAATGTTCACAATTTTCCCGCCCATGCGAGTAATCCGCTGCATTTCTTGATTCATCCGATTGTACGGCACGGTGATAAATGTACTCCCGCTCGATCGAATCGAATAATCAATATTTTCCGTATCATCGCTTTGGCGCAAGCCCACAACTTCGTACCGAAAACAGCGACCTGCGGAAGCTGTATTGCCACTTTTTCCAGCTACAATTTGACCGAACATAAGCTTCTTGGTAATTTGTTATTTGTTATTTGTTACTTGTTATTGGTTAGTTGTTAGTTGTTAGTTGTTATTTGTTACTTGTTGGTTATAATAACCAATAACTAATAACAACTAACCAATAACCAATAACTAAATTGGAGTAATGCTGGCGATTTTCGCGCCCATGCGTTGAAATTTCTGCATTTGCGAGGACAAATCATCAACAGGTACGATAAACGCCTTGCTGCTGCGGCGCACGCTGGGATAGCCACCCGTGCGAATTCCCGAAACTTCCACGCGGAAAAGCCGCCCTTCTTTGCCGTAAGCTGCCCCGCCGCCGAAACCGGTGCTGGGAGTTACGTTTCTGGCAGAAGCCCGATATGCCCAACCTTCGTTACCGCCAGAAGGCCCAACTACTGCTGTAGCGCTGTTAGTACCGAGTTCAACTGCTAAGCGAGAGTTATTGCCTTCTAGTTGAGATGTATCGCTGTTTGCGTAGCCGCGATACAGGCGGAACATCCGGGTAAAACCGACGGTTTTTTGCCCGCGCTGCGTGTTAAAGCCGCGGTAGTAAGGGACGATATTTTCGCCGAAGTTTTCTTGATACTCTACTGAATCGATGTAAGAATCGATATCAGCATCGTAGCCTTGTGTTTGGTACAAATCTAAGTGGTAAACTACTTCTGATTCGTCGTAGGGAGCGCGACCGAGCAAGTGTTTGTAGTTTAGTTCGATCGTCCGAGTTTGAAAGCTACTGTATAAAAACTTGGTTTTGTACAGTTCCGATTTTGCCACTGCGCGCACAAATTCTCGCACTGACAAACTGCCGTCTCGCAGGAGAGATTCAGCGCTTTTCAGCCGCTCGGATTTCATCAAATAATCGTTGCCCAGCACCTGACGGTAAACGGCGCGAATTACTATTTCTAGGTCGTCTTTGGTGTAGTTCGGGCGCAATTCTACCTTCGGCGCATCGCTCAATGCGGATGTTCCCAGCCTGGACGCTGCTGTCGTAATAGCCACCAGATTTTCTCCTAAATTAATAACAACAATTTAAAGCTTCGTTGCACTTGAGATTTTTAGGACTAAGGCTGATATGTGTATGGGTAGGATGCACACTAAGTCGGGCGGGTTTTGCCACAATAAACTGCCGGCTGGCATATATTTTGGCTAAACCCACCCCTACAAGTATGATTTGTCCTACCTATCTACTTAGTCCTAAGTTGTTTTCTGACGCTTGCAAAAAAACGTCTTTACAAACTTTAAGCTGTGGTAATACTTACCACTTTGCCGCCACGTTTGTTGATTTGTTGCAAGCGGCTCGAAAGCTGTTCGTAAGGTACGAGATATTCGGTAGTAGTCCGCCGCACTTGGGGCGAAAACTTAGCCGCACCTTGCATTGCGGTGACTCGATAGAGTTTACCGCGATCGCCACCGGCAGCGCCAGCTAGAGATTGTCCGCTAGACGCTGTGTATATCGGCGATGCCGTATTTCTCGCTACTTCCCAAGTTAACCGCGCTTGGGTTTGGTTTTGCGAGCGATCGCTATTTGCGTAGCCGCGGTACAGTTGAAACATCCGGTTAAAACCGACGGTTTTTTGATTTCTTTGAGTCGAAAAACCGCGATAGTAAGGCACTATACTTTCGCCAAAACTTTCTTGATACTCAACGGAGTCAATATAAGAATTGATTTCAGCTTCGTAGCCTTCGGCATTGTACAAGTCAACGTGGAAAGCAATTTCCGACTCGTCGTAAGGAGCGCGGCCCAACAAATGTTTGTAGTTGAGTTCGATCAACCGCGTTTGCGAGTTCGGGTAGAAAAACTTTTTCCGATAAATTTCGGACTGAGCAATTGACCGCACAAAATCTTTAACTGAAATCTGTCCTTGCATCAACAGAGATTCAGCGCTGGTAATTCGCTCGCTGGACATTAAATACTCGTTGCCGAAAACTTGCCTGTAAGCTGCGCGAATTACTGCTTTCGCATCATCTTGCGTCCAGTTGGGGCGAAGTTCTACCTGTCCCGCTTCTTCAAATGCTTTTATTCCCAATCTTTCGGCTGCACCTAATCCCGCCATCTTTAGCTTCTCCCTTTTTTGGTTTAAAAACTGAAAACTTCTTAAAAAAAAGTATTTGGAAAACTAGGCTAAGATCGCAGATGCCCGGAATCGTAAACAACCGCTAACAATCTAGCTAACAGCAGCTTACAATTCCGGGCATCACGCAAATCTAGCTCAGGGCGTTGATTGCGTAGTCGAGGTAGGAATTAGCTTCCACTGCGGGGTCGCCGCTCAGGCCGTGGTTGCCTTTGATGTACTTGAGAGCTTCAACGTACCAGCTAGGGGACAGTTCAAATGTCCGGTTGATTTCGTCGATGCCTGCAATCAGGTACTCATCCATTGGGCCTGTGCCGCCTGCAACTAAGCAGTAGGTCACCATCCGCAGGTAGTAGCCGATGTCGCGAGCGCACTTGGCTTTACCGGTTGGGGTAGAAGCGTAGTTAGGGCCTTGCATTTGTTGGGTGTACGGGAATTTGTTGTACACTGCTTGGGCTGCACCGTCGATCAAGCGCTGAGAGTTGGATGTCAGAGCTTTGGCTGCTTCTAAGCTGGCGGTTGCTTGGCGGAAACGACCGAAAGCTGTTTGGATTTCGGTGCTGCTCAAGAAACGGCCTTGAGAATCTGCTGCTGTGACTGCTTCAGTCAATGGGGTCTTCATAGTTTTGCTTTCTCCCTAGTGTTTGCGGTTTTTTCTACGAATGCTATTTGTAAAAGCCCGATCGATATATCGAATCGTTGCTTTACAGATTGGGTGGCAATGGCTGGGGTTTAGCCTACTGCGGAAGCGGCGCGATCGAAGTAGCTGCCGACTTCAGACATCAGGGAGTTGCAATCTCCACGAGTGACACCGTTGGGGTCGTTAGCGATCGCCAAAGCGGCTTCTTTCATTTTTTGAACGCCGGTTGCTACGGAAGCGCCGGGAGTTCCCAATGCCAAGTAGGTTTCGCGAAGGCCGTTCAAGCAACGGTCATCGAGGACGCTGGCGTCGCCTGCGAAAATCGCGTAGGTGACGTAGCGCAAGATGATTTCCATGTCGCGCAAGCAAGCTGCCATGCGGCGGCTGGTGTAAGCGTTGCCGCCGGGAGCGATCAACTGAGGCTGCTCAGCAAACAAAGAGCGAGCTGCATTAGCAACAATGCTGGAAGCGTTGCTGGTGATGCGGTTGACTGTATCCATGCGCTTGTTGCTTTCTGCAACCATTTGGCTCAGGGCATCAAGTTGGCCTGTTGCCAAAAATTCGCCGCGAGCGTCTGCTTGGGAAACCACTTTTGTAAATGCGTCAAACATGAAAGAACTCTCCTACTTGAGTTAATTGAGTTTGGTTGCGGTATAAAACCGTTAAGTTAAATTTGTTCAGGCCGTTAAACCTGCAAGGGTTGAAGGTTGACGCCGGCTACTGGGCCGGTCGGCTCCTTCTCTCCTTTTCCGCTACCTGTACTATTGTGACATTGCAGCGGACATTTAAGAAACCTTAGAAAATTTTACACCTTTTATGAGATGCGACAAACCTTGTTAATCAGTGTTTTTGTTAACTTGCGTCTGTCGTTTCAACCTTCTTATGACATTTATACAATGCTCTCCCGCGTTTGTTTATTACAAATTATTACAACAGCTTATCCCTCTGAGAAGGTAAATTGATCCTGAGCAATTCCGGGCTAATCTCCTTCCTAAGATAGATGCGGATTTACATAATTAGCTCCTGAGTTTGGTTCAATCGCCCTGATTTTTACCGTGGGGCAGCACCAAATTGTCCTGTAGCCCGATCGCCATTGTGCGCTTTGCCCCGAAAAAGCCTATTGTTAAGAAAAGTTAAGAAAATTAAAGTTTTGCGAAAGCAGGCGGGAGGAATAGGGAAAAAAGCCAAAAAAGTGCCCAATCCAAGATGCACTCAGAATTGGGTGGGTAAAATCCCATAGATTGCCATTCTCGATCGCCACAGCCACAGCTTTTGCCGTCCAGATCGGCATTTAACGACAAAACTCAGCCGTTGGCGCTTGGGTAAAAGCTGAAAGAATTGCTAATTTTTAATAGTAAGGTGGATAAGTGCGATCAGCGGTAAATCTACCAACAGATCGAGAGAGCCAGAGATAGACCAGAGATAGAGAACTGCCTAGCTTCCTGCTTCTTATAGCGGTTCTCAAGCGTGGTGAGGTATGCCCTATGCCCTATGCCCTATGCCCTATGCCCTATGCCCTATCGATCGTAATTTATGTCTTCTTTAAATTCTCCCTCTTCTTGGCACACCGTAGCAATTGACAAAACCCTCCAGCAGCTAAACAGCAACAAAGATACTGGCTTGAGCAGCCAACAGGTGTCAGAACGCTTGCAGCAATACGGCCCCAACGAACTAGAAGAAACAGGAGGCCGCAGTGCTTGGTCGATTTTTGTCGATCAGTTCACCAACATCATGTTGATAATGCTGATGTTTGTGGCCGTGATTTCTGGATTCTTAGACATCAAGTCGGATAATTTTCCCAAAGATGCGATCGCCATTTTTGCGATCGTCATACTCAACGGCATTCTCGGCTATTTCCAAGAGCAAAGTGCCGAAAAAGCCCTCGCAGCCCTCAAAAACCTCGCTTCCCCCCTAGTCAGAGTCCTGCGAGACGGCAAAACTTCGGAAATAGCAGCCAAAGAACTCGTACCCGGAGACGTAATGCTGTTGGAGGCTGGGGTAAAAGTCTCAGCAGACGGACGCTTGATCGAAGCTTCCAACCTGCAAGTCAGAGAATCTGCTTTGACGGGAGAAGCGATCGCAGCTACCAAGCAAGCTAATTTAGAACTTCCCGAAGATGCTTCCTTGGGCGATCGACTAAACCTAATTTTTCAGGGCACAGAAGTGGTTCAGGGACGGGCTAAGGCGATCGTCACCAACACCGGAATGCAGACTGAACTGGGCAAAATTGCCGCCATGCTTCAGTCAGTAGAAACCGAACCGACTCCCCTGCAACAACGGATGAGCCAGTTGGGAAACGTTCTAGTCTCCGGTGCCCTCGGCTTAGTCGTAGTTGTCGTCATCGGCGGCATGATTACCTTCAACAACGGCAGCATCGGGTTAGATACCAGCAGATTTGAAGATTTGTTAGAAGTTTCTCTCAGCATGGCAGTTGCTGTAGTTCCCGAAGGACTCGCAGCAGTCGTGACAGTTACTTTGGCACTCGGAACTAGGCGGATGGTGAAGCGCAACGCCCTGATTCGCAAACTGCCAGCAGTAGAAACGTTGGGCTCGGTAACAACAATTTGTTCCGACAAAACAGGCACTCTGACCCAAAATAAAATGGTAGTGCAGCTAGTGTCTACGGGCGACTGCACTGTCGCCATCGGAGGCGACGGCTATGCCCCGATCGGAGATTTCACCGATCGCCATACCTCTGCCAAAATTAATAATTTAGAAGAATATCCAGAACTCGAATCTTTATTAATTGCCTGTGCGGTTTGCAACGACGCAATATTGCAGCACGAACAGCAAGAATGGAAGATTTTGGGCGACCCCACGGAGGGAGCTCTGCTGTCCTTAGCCGGAAAAGCAGGCATTTATAAGGAACAACAGTCTCAATTACTGCAACGCACGGCGGAATTTCCTTTTTCTTCCGAACGCAAGCGGATGAGTGTGATTTGCGAAGTGCCGGGACATTCGGGACATTCGGGATTTCCCTCGGACAAAGGACAGCAGCAGAATTATTTGATGCTGACTAAAGGTTCTCCAGAGTTGACTTTGGAACGCTGCCAAGGGATTATAGTTGGCGATCGAGTACAACCTTTAAACCAGGAAATGCGCGATCGCATCCTCGTCGAAAACAACAACATGGCAAGCGCAGGTTTGCGAGTCCTCGGATTTGGGTACAAAATCTGGGAAAACCTGCCCTCCGAAGGTTCTGAAGAAACCAGCGAACAAGACATGGTTTGGCTGGGACTCGTCAGTATGCTGGACGCGCCGCGCCCGGAAGTGCGGGAAGCAGTGGTGAAGTGCCGCGATGCAGGGATTCGGGTGGTGATGATTACAGGAGACCACCAGTTGACGGCACAGGCGATCGCCTACAATTTAGGTATTGCTTCCTTGGGCGATCGAGTTCTCACCGGTCAAGAATTAGAAAAGCTCAGCCAAGAAGAACTCAAACAACAAGTCGAACAGGTTAGCGTTTACGCCCGCGTCTCCCCGGAACA
The DNA here is from genome assembly GCA_038260455.1 of Chroococcales cyanobacterium. Classification (GTDB taxonomy): domain Bacteria; phylum Cyanobacteriota; class Cyanobacteriia; order Cyanobacteriales; family Microcoleaceae; genus Microcoleus. Next base: position 24,520 of record JBBSNU010000004.1, read on the forward strand.
CAAATTGCGAATTGTCCAAGCTTTGCAAAGTTGGGGCAAATTTGTCGCGATGACAGGCGACGGCGTTAACGACGCGCCCGCCCTGAAACAAGCCGATATCGGCATCGCAATGGGAATTACCGGCACCGATGTCAGCAAAGAAGCTAGCGATATGGTGCTGCTAGACGACAACTTCGCAACAATTGTCGCCGCCGCTGAAGAAGGGCGAGT